>JBOGSY010000026.1:0-13056 GCA_050691915.1 Candidatus Limnocylindria bacterium
CCGCGCGTCCCGCGGCGCTGCTCCAGGCGTGCGAGCTCGGCGACCTGGTCGTCGGCCTCCTGCATCTCGGGCAGGCCACCCTCGGGGGCACTCTCAGGCGCGCCCTCGGCGCGGCCCTGCGGTGCGACGCGAGCGGCCTCGGGCGCTGGCCCGGATGCGGCCTCGTCGCCGGCGACCTCGAACGCCGCCGGCTCGGGCTCCTGGAGACGCACCGTGTCAGCCGCGGCGACGGCCGACTTGGGGGCGGCCAGGATGCGCGCCTCCTCGCCGCCGACGCCCAGGATGCCCCGGCTGCCCTGGGACAGGATCTCGATGTCCAGCTCGGAGAGGTCGGACGCGAACTCGCGCATCGCGGTGCGGATCGCCTCCTCAACGTTCTTGCCGGTGAACTCGCGGAATGTCATCGCTTTCGGCCTCGTCGCTTCTGTCCGGAACGCGGCCGCTGGCGGTTGCCGCCGGGCGCGCCACCGGGACGGGTGGGAGTGGTGGTGGGTGGGTTGGCGGCGCGCGGCTCGCGGCCGTCGCGCGCATCGGTCTCCGGCTCACGCCTCCGTGGCGGAGCGGGTGGGCCCTCGGGTGACGGTGCCCAGCCGGGCTGCCAGCCGAAGACGGGGAATGTGTTGCCCCAGCCCATGATCGTGAACTGCTGGACCACCAGGTAGGCGGTGTACACGATCCAGTACAGGATCAGGCCGCTGGGGAAGAGGCCGCCCCAGAAGATGGTCAGCAGGGGGAACAGGTAGACCATGGTGCTGGTGGTGGCGGTGGTCGGGTCATCCGGGTTCGGCCGCGGGCTGGTCATCTTGACCTGGACGAACTGGAGGATGGCCGCCACCAGGGCCAGGCCGGAGAGCGCAAAGCCCTCCGGGCCGCCCAGCCGGATCGCAAACACGTTGTCGATCTGGGCCAGGTCCAGCCCGAACAGCCAGGGGACCGCGGTCTGCACCGGCTCGGCCAGCTTGAGCGGGTCGATCAGCTGGCAGTTCAGCGGCAGGAAATGGCTGAAGTCCGGCAGGCTGAACTGCGGCAGGCTGCAGAGGTCGCCGCCGCCCTGGAACGGGGCTGCGAACAGGACGCTGCCGTTCTGCTCCCTGAGCCGCTCGATCCCCGGCAGCGCGGCCTGGAGCTGGCTGAAGGTGTCCGACGCCGCGTTCTGGGCGGAGAGGGTCACCACGTTGGAGGCCCGGATCAGGGCCTGGTACAGCGCGAACAGGAGCGGCAGCTGGAGGAGGACCGGCAGGCAGCCGGCCGCCGGGTTGACGCCGTGCTCGTGGTAGAGGGCCATCGTCTCCTCGGAGATCTTCTGGCGGTTGCCCTTGTGCTTGCGCTGGACCTCGCGGACCAGCGGCTGCATCCGCTGCATCTCCTTCTGCGAGCGGATCTGCCGCACGAAGAGGGGCGCCAGGAGCGTCCGGATGACGACGGTGAAGACGATGATCGCCAGCGCGAAGTCGCCGAAGAGGAGGTGGTAGGAGGCGATCAGCAGGTTGAACAGCGGCAGGAAGAAGACGTCCCAGGGGGGCGTGAAATGCTCGATCCCCAGGAAGCCGGCGGCGGTCACGGGCGGCACGTCAGGGCCTTCCTGCGCTGGTCAAGGTCATCGGACCGGATCGTAGCCGCCGGGATGGAGGGGGTGGCAGCGCCCGATCCGGCGCGCCCCCATCCACGAGCCGCGCAGCAGCCCGTGGCGCTCGATGGCCGCGTAGGTGTACTGCGAGCACGAGGGCGTGTAGCGGCAGCTGGGCGGCATCCAGGCAAAGAGTCGCTGGTAGGCCCGAATCATTCCCAGCCCGATCTTCCTCATGCACCGATCCCCGATCGCTCCAGGAGCGATTCCAGAGCCTGCCGCAGCTCCGCGTGACTTGCCGCCGCCGCCTCCGGCCGCGCGATCAGGAGCAGGTCCCAGCCCGTTCCCGGTGCGCCCTTCCGGTTGCCGAGCTGCTCTCGCAGCAGCTCCCGCAGCCGGCGGCGAACCCGATTTCGCTGGACTGCCCCACCGAGCGCCCGGGGAGTGCTCAGCCCGACCCTCGTGTCCGGC
The DNA here is from genome assembly GCA_050691915.1 of Candidatus Limnocylindria bacterium. Classification (GTDB taxonomy): domain Bacteria; phylum Chloroflexota; class Limnocylindria; order QHBO01; family QHBO01; genus JBOGSY01. Next base: position 2,039 of record JBOGSY010000026.1, read on the forward strand.
CGGTCGGTGCGCAGCGATCGCAGCACCAGCAGCCGGGTCGAGCGGACGGTCCCGCGGCGCCCGAGTGCGTCGAAGTCCGCCTTTCGCCGAAGCATCGGGAAGGCAGGCACCTAGCGCCTCGTCGCGTCAGGCCGTGAGCCGCGTGCGTCCCTTGGCGCGCCGTCGGGCGAGCACGCGCCGACCGCCCTTCGAAGCCATGCGGGCGCGGAAGCCGTGTTCCCGCTTCCGTGCGCGCTTCTTGGGCTGGTAGGTCCTCTTCATCGGAGCGTGCTCTTCCTCGTTCAGCGGCGGGCGAGTACGAAGGCCCGGAAACACACGAACGGCTGGCGTTCGTCGCCAGCCTCACGCGATAGCCGTCGCCGGCTCGTCTCGCTCTGCGTGGCGATTCTAGCGACGCGCTCGGAGGGGTGTCAAACCAAACCTCGTGCCCGCGGCGGGCATTGCTCCGCCGGAAAGGTCGCTGCTACACTACCGCGACCCCCGACGCCGGATGCCCAAAACGCCGGGCTCCGCGCGGCTCGGAGGGAGTAGGATTCCCAGTCCCGACACCCCCTCCGAAGCGATCTGGAGACGGCGATTGATGGATGCGAAGCAGGTCTGGCGTGCCGCCCTGGGCGAGCTGCAGGTGAGCCTCTCGCCCGCCAACTTCGAGACCTGGCTCAAGGACACCACCCTGGTCGAGATCGACGAGAGCCGCTTTCGCATCGCCGCACCCAATGGCTTCGCCCGTGACTGGCTGGACAATCGGTATCGGACCCTGGTGAGCCAGACCCTGGCCAGGGTGGTGGGCGGATCGGTCCAGGTCGAGTTCGTGGTCGCCGACGCGCCGGGCCCGCTGCCGTCGCAGGCCGACGAGGATGCGATGGGGCCGCCGCCCGCCTCGGCCGGTGGCAACACGGTCAACCTCAACAGCCGCTACACCTTCAGCAACTTCATCGTGGGCAGCGCCAACCGGCTGGCGCACGCCGCCGCCCTCAGCGTGGCCGAGCGCCCAGGACACGCCTACAACCCGCTCTTCCTGTACGGCGGGGTGGGGCTAGGCAAGACCCACCTGATGCACGCCATCGGCAACTCGGTGGCCGGCAAGTTCCCGCGCAAGCGGATCCTGTACGCCACCAGCGAGAAGTTCACCAACGACTTCATCAACTCCATCCGCGAGCAGAAGATGGAGGACTTCCGGAACCGATACCGCCGCATCGACGTGCTGCTCATCGACGACATCCAGTTCATCGCCGAGCGCGAGCGGACCCAGGAGGAGTTCTTCCACACCTTCAACGCCATCCACGAGGCCGGCAAGCAGATCGTGCTCAGCTCCGACCGGCCCCCGAAGGCGATCACCACCCTGGAGGAGCGGCTGCGATCTCGGTTCGAGTGGGGCCTGATCGCGGACCTGACCCCGCCGGACCTCGAGACGCGCATCGCCATCCTGCGCTCGAAGGCGGAGGACCAGCTCAACCTCATCCCGGCCGAGGTGATCGAGTTCATCGCCCGCAAGGTGGTGAGCAACGTACGCGAGCTGGAGGGCGCCCTGAACCGGGTCATCGCCTACGCGTCCATGTCCGGCATGCCGATCAACAACGAGCTTGCCAGCGCGGTCCTCTCCAACGTCATGTACAACCCCAAGAAGCGGTCGATCACCCCGCAGCGCATCGTGCGCGCGGTGGCCGACTACTACGGGGTCAACCTGGACCAGCTGCGGTCGTCCAAGCGCGACCGGGCGATCGTGGTCCCGCGCCAGATCGCCATGTTCCTGATCCGGGAGGAGACCGATATCTCGCTGCTGCGCATCGGTGCCGAGCTCGGCGGGCGCGACCACTCGACCGTGCTGCACGCCTGCGACAAGATCGCGCGGGAGCTGGCCGAGAACGACGAGATGCGCCGGGAGATCAGCGCGGTGCGGGAGATGATCTACTCGGAGTGAGCGCACGCGATCGTGGCCCGCGTGGAAAAGACCGCCCGGTCGGTGGATATCGCCGGTCGCCTGTGGACAAGCGGAGGAGGTGGTCGGAGCGACCGTCAACAGCGGGGGCGCCGGCGTCCACCATCGATCCCACGCCATGGCTACCCCTGTCCACGTCGGGGCCCGGGTTGTCCATCCAGCGCGCCCGCCCAGCGGAGCACGGACCGGGCAGTGGATCCACACCGTCCACACCCCTACGAGGGACGGTGACGGAATAGGTATCCTTCTCTCTGGTTTTGGTAGTGGCGTGGTGAGGGTGAGGCCTGAATGAACGTCTCGGTGATGCAGGAGAACCTGGCGCGCGGCCTGGGTGTGGTGAGCCGGGCAGTCAGCAGCCGGGCGACGCTGCCGGTGCTCGCCAACGTCCTGCTCAAGACGGAGGAGAGTGGGCTGAAGCTCACCGCCACCAACCTGGAGATCGGGATCAACTGCTGGGTGCCCGGCAAGGTGGAGGCGGAGGGTGAGATCACCGTCCCGGCCAAGCTGCTGACCGACCTGGTCGCCTCCCTGCCGAACCAGCGGATCGACCTGGTCCTGTCGGCCAAGGACCGCACCCTCAAGGTGACCTGTGGCGGGAGCCGGTCGAGCATCAAGGGCATCGACGCCGACGAGTTCCCGGTGGTGGCCGCCATCGGCGACGCCCCCGCGACCAGCGTGGACGCGCGGGCCCTCCGCGAGGCACTGGGCGAAGTCGTCTTCGCCGCCGCCAGCGACGAGAGCCGGCCGATCCTGACCGGGGTCCTCACCCGGCTGGCCGGTGACGCCATGACCCTGGCCGCGGCGGACAACTACCGGATCGCGGTGCGCCACCTGACCACCGCCCGCCCGGTCTCGCCGGAGATGACGATCGTGGTCCCGGCCCGCTCCTACGCGGAGCTGATGCGGATCCTGCCGGACGCGGAGGCGGCCATCGACATCACGGTCACGCCCAACAAGAGCCAGGTGCTCTTCCACGTGGAGGGGATCGACCTGGTCAGCCGCCTGATCGAGGGCCAGTTCCCGAACTACGAGCCGGTCATCCCAACCAGCCACTCGAGCCGGGCGGTGATCGACCGCGAGGCGTTCCTGGCGGGGGCCCGGCGGGCGAGCATCTTCGCGCGCGACAGCGCCAACATCATCAAGATCGAGATCGGCGCCGACGGCGAGGGGGTGGCGATCACGGCTCACGCGGCCGACGTGGGCGACAACGCCGACCAGCTCGAGGCCGCGGTCGAGGGCCAGGCCACGGCGATCGCCTTCAACGCGCGCTACCTGGTCGACGTGCTCTCCAACCTGGGGGCGGACGAGGCCGCCCTGGAGCTCTCCGGTCCGCTGGCACCGGGCGTGATCCGCGGGGTCGGCAAGGAGGACTACGTGCACGTCATCATGCCGGTCCGCACGGCCTCCTGACGACCGATGCCGCCGGCGATCCCCACCGGGTGGCGGCCGGGATGGGACGCCGCCACATGCGGCTGACCCACCTGGTCCTGGAGGACTTCCGCAGCTACCCCTCCGCCGAACTGCACCCCGACCCGGGCCTCACCATCGTGGCCGGCCCCAACGGGGCGGGCAAGACCAACCTGCTGGAGGCAATCCAGGTCGCGATCGCCGGCCGGTCGCACCGGGCCGGCACCGAGGCCGAGCTGGTGCGCCACGGCCGTCCCTTCGCCCGCGTCCGGCTCGACCTGGCTGGGGACGGGGCCCACGACGCGGCCAGGATCGAGCTGGTGCTGCCCGGGGAGCAGCCGCCGGACGGCCTCCGCAAGCGCCTCACCGTCAACGGGCTGCCGCGGCGCGCCGCGAGCGTGGGCGAGACGGCGCGGTCGGTCCTCTTCCGGCCGGAGGAGATGCTGCTGCTGGTGGGCGCGCCGGGGGACCGCCGCCGCTTCCTGGACACGATCCTGGCCCAGCGCGACCGGCGCACGGCCCGCGACCTGGCCGAGCTGGCGCGGATCCTGGCCCAGCGCAACGCCCTGCTGCGCGCCATCCGGCGCGAGGAGGCGACGGCCGACGGGCTGGGATTCTGGGACGAGCAGTTGGCGGTGGTTGGGGCGCGGGTGACCGCGGCGCGCATCGGCCTGGTACGCGAGCTGGATGCGCACCTCCCGGCCCTGCACGATGCCGTGGCTCCCCCGGACGAGCGCGACGACCGGGTGCGGCTGGCCTACCAGGACAGCCTGAAGGACGCCTGGCCGGACCGCCCCGCCGACGGCCGCGGGCCGCAGCCGGCGAACGACGAGCTGGCCGCGGCCTTTCGCCGCCGGATCGCGGAGGCGCGCCAGAAGGAGCTGTGGAACGGGGTCAGCCTGGTGGGCCCGCAGCGCGACGACCTGCGGGTGGAGCTCGCCGGCCGGGAGGTGGCGGCCCACGCCAGCCGCGGGCAGCAGCGGACGATCATTCTGGCCCTGAAGCTGGCCGAGCGCGACCTGCTGGCCGCGGACGACGCGCCGACCCCGGTGGTCCTGTTGGACGACATCTTCAGCGAGCTGGACCCGGGGCGCGCGGAGCGGGCGCTCGACCTGCTGCTGGCGCGCGGCCAGGTGCTGGTCACCATGGCCGACCTGGGGGCGCTGCCCTCCCGCCGGCGCCGTGGCGTCCCGACCTGGCAGGTCGGCGAGGGGCGGCTCAGCCTGGCGCCGCGGGTGGCCTGACGATGAGCGGGGCGGAGGAGGCGGTGAGCGCGGTCCAGCGTGCGCTGATGGCCTGCATGGGCCCCGCCGCGGCGGAGCACCTGGCCCTGGCCCAGGCCAGGCTGGCGTGGCAGGAGACGGTCCAGGCGGCGGGCCTGGCGCGGGCGGGGCTCTCCAGCCGGCTGGTGGCCGTGGAGGGCGGCACGGCCCGGGTGGAGGCCTCTGAGCCGATCCTGGCCCAGGAGCTGACCCTGCGCGCCTCCGGCCTGGCACGGCAGGCGAACGAGCGGATGCGCGGCCGGCCGGGGGCGACCATCGAATTGCGGCGGCTGGTCATATCGGTGGGTCGTGGGAGGCCCTCCGGCTCCGTATAATCTCCGCGACCAGACGCTCTTCCCGCTCGAGCCGCCGATCGACCAATGAGCAGCCGCCTCGCCACCCGACTCGGACTCCCGGCTCCCGACGCACGGCTCGCGGGGGCCCTGGACGTCATGCGCTTCCACGAGCCGGCGATCGGCGCGTTTGCGCGCACCAAGGGCGGCCTCTTCCTGCTCGCCCAGCTCACCGGCGGCGGCACGGCGCTGGCGCGTGCCGCGCGTGAGGCGCTGGAGCAGCTGGAGCACGACTACTACTACGACCTGTCGGCCGGCGCCCTGGGCGCGCTCGACAAGGCGCTGACCAATGCCAACCGCCGCCTCTACCACCAGCGCGGCCGGCTGGGGATTCCGCGCCGCGCCGGCGTCAGCATCATCGCGCTGGCGATCCGCGGCCGGGAGGCCCACGTGGCCAAGCTGGGGCCGGCGGCCGCGGTCATCGTGCGCGAGGGCCGCATGTACGAGCTCCCGCCGCCGCCGGCCGTCCACGAGGAGGACCCGCGCGTTCGCGAGCGGCGCGTGGCGGCCACCCTGGGCGAGGCCCAGGAGATCCAGCCCTACACCTGGCACGGGGAGCTGACGCCCGGCGACCGGGTGGCGCTGGTCAGCCGCAACCTGGCCCACGTGGTGGGCGTTGACGAGCTGAAGCGGTCGCTGGGCGGGCTGCGCCCCTCGGCCGCGGTGGAGCACCTGGAGCAGGTCTTCCAGATCCGCGGCGGGCGCGGGTCGGACGGCATCCTGGCCATCGAGATCACCGAGCTGGCGGCCACCGACACCACCCACCAGCTCGAGCCGGTGCGCCCGGCAGAGCCGCTGGCGGGCCTGCCCGACCAGAGCCCGGTGCCGCTGGCCGACGCCATCGGCAAGGCCCTCCACCGCCTGGGCGACGGGATCGACGCCGGGCAGGCGGCCCTGGGCCGCGCCGCGCTGTACGGTTTCAACTTCCTGCTGGCCTTCGTCCCGCGCCGGCGGCCGGAGTACCCGCGCCAGATCCTGCGCACCGCGGTGGTGGAGGAGGGACGCCGGCGCCGGCTGGGCCTGGCCGGGATGGTGGTGGTGGCCGGCATCCTGGCCGCCGGCGGGACGGTGGCCAGCTATCCCAGCGTGCGCCCCACCGAGGCGATCCCGCGCGCCCAGGTCGCGCGCCAGGCGATCCAGGAGGCGCAGCAGCTGATCGCCCAGGTCGAGGCCCGGGTCGACGGCCTGTCCCTCATCGATCGCGCCCCGGAGGCGGCCAAGGGGCTTTTGAACGACGCGTTCGACGCCATCGGGCGGGCCATGGGCGCCGGCGTGGCGGAGGCCTCGCTGGACGGGCTGCGCAGCCGCGTCGACCGGGGGCTGGACGAGCTCTACCTCGTGGCGCGCATCCGCGAGGCCGCCACCGTGGCCGACCTGGGCGCCGCCCTCGAGAACCTGGACCCGGTCGACATGGTGGCCGCCACCGACGGCTCGCTGTGGGTGACGGAGGTCGGCCGCGGCCGGGTGGTCCGGATCGACCCGCTGAGCCACGAGACCCGGGTGGTGTACCGGTCCGGCCAGGCCATCGGCGAGCGCACCGCGGGCGCCCCGTGGATGATCGCCACCGCCGCGACCGACGTGGTGGTGATCGACCGCCAGCGCCAGGCATGGCGCTTCGACCTGGGTGAGCAGGAGCCGCGCCCGCTGGCGCTGCCGGGCATCGAGGAGGTCTCCGGCGAGAGCCGGCTCCTGGCCGCCCTCCAGCACCGGCCCCCGCTCGAGATCTTCAACCTCTACCTGGTCGACGCGGCCAGCGCATCGGTCAGCAAATGGGGCCCCGGCGAGGTGGTCCCGGTGGTCTACCCCAACCCGCCGGAGCCGTTCCTGCTGGAGGCCCCCGACCTGCGGCCGTCGCGGGCCCGCGACATGCTGGTGGACGCCAACCTGTGGCTCCTGCACGCCGGCACCCTGACGCGGGTCAACTTCGGGACGCCGCTGCCGCAGGCCGACTACTCGCTCGACCCGCCGCCCGACGCGGAGGTGCGCGAACCGCTCGACTACCGCCTGCTGGACGGCGCCACCGTGGGCGACCGCGAGCTGTTCTACGTCTACGACGCCGCCAACGCCCGGATCCTGGCCTTCCAGCGCGCGGATGGCGCCTTCGTGCGGCAGTGGCTGGCGCCGCGCCGCGGGAGCGCCGCCGGGATCCTGGACGAGGTCCTGGCCATGAGCATCGCCTCGGTCTCGGACGGGCCGCCGGCCGCCCTGCTGCTGACCCCCGAGCGGGTGGTCCGCGTCGTCCTCGAGTAGCCTCTAGAATCGGTTCATGGGCGAAGGGCCGTTCGGCCGGGTCCGGCTGATCGAGATGCTGGTCGAGAGCGTGCGGGTGCACATGCTCTCCAGCCAGCACGTGGTCATCCTGAAGGAGTCGGAGCGAGACCGATACCTCCCCATCTGGATCGGCCCGTCCGAGGCCAACGCCATCGCCATGCGGCTCCAGGGCCTCAGCGCGGAGCGGCCCCTGACCCACGACCTGATGGTGAGCGTGATCGCCGCCCTGAACTCGAGCGTCAGCCGGGTGGTGGTCACCCACGTGACCGATGGCACCTTCCACGCCCGGCTCTACCTGGAGCTGGCGGACGGCAGCGAGGCGGAGATCGACTCCCGCACCTCGGACGCCATCGCCCTGGCGGTGCGGACAGGGTCGACCATCTACGTGGACGAGCGGGTGCTGGACGAGGCCGGGGTGGAGCCGGAGCAGGAGGAGGGCGGTCCCTCGGACGAGAAGCTGGCCGTCTTCCGCGACTTCGTGAACTCGCTGGACGTGGACCTGGAGGGCGGGGAGAAGGGGCCGCCGACCGAGGAGCAGAGCTAGGCCTCGGCCGGCGGCGGCCCGCGGCGGTTCCGCCCCACGAGTCCAACGGCCAGCCGGCAGCGGAATGCCCTGGGCGGAGTCTCGTCCGGTGCAACCGGGGAGCGTGCCACCTCCGCCCTGAACCGGCTGGGGTGGCCGATGGATCCCTGGGCCGCAACCCCGCACCTGCCCAGCCGGCGGGGCAATGCGGCAGCCTGCTGCGTCGACAGGTGAGTGCAGCGCGCAGCGCTTCGTCGCAGGTCGCCGTCAGCCGACGCTGACAGTCCGGCATGTCAACGACGTGCCCGGGAATCACCCCTACGCCCGGCGCAGGACCTCGTCGCGGCGGGTCCACAGCGACCACCGCAGGCGGGCCAGGTCCCGGAAGGTGCGCAGGATCTTGGTGAAGCTGGCGCCGGTGTTGGTCCCCGCGGCGCGCGGGAAGTGGTTGACCCCCACCTGGGCCATGGCCACGCCGCGCGACCGGAGCTTGATGAGCAGCTCGGCCGACAGGAACGGCCCCTCCGCGTCCAGCCGCAGCCCGTCGAAGACGTGGCGCCGGAAGACCTTCATGGCGCAGTCGATGTCGCGCACCCGCAGCCCGAAGGCCACCGACACGATGGCGTTGTAGGTCTTGGCGATGAAGATCCGGTGGAACGGGTCGCGGCGCTTGATGCGGTAGCCGATCACGGCGTCGACCGGCCGCGCCGCATCGGCCAGCCGGTCCAGCAGGAGCGACATCTCGGCCAGGTCGAACTGCAGGTCGCCGTCGCTGAAGCAGATCAGCTCGCCAGAGGCGTTGGCGAAGCCGGCCTGCAGGGCGCCGCCGTAGCCCCGGTTGGGCTGGTGGTGGACCCGCACCCGGGGGTCGGCCGCGGCCAGGGCATCCGCCAGCTCCGGCGTGCGATCCGACGAGCCGTCGTCGACCACCAGCACCTCCAACGAGCCGTCGACCATGGGTCCGATCCGCTCCAGCGCGAGCTGCACCGTGCGCTCCACGTTCTCCTCCTCGTTGTAGGCGGGGAAGAAGAAGGTGAGGCGCGGTCGCGGTGGAGCCTCGGCGGCGGGGCGCGGCTCGGTCACCTGGGTCCCTCGATGCGGAGCAGGTCGGTGTAGCCGGCGAACGTGGGTACCGTCTCCGTCCGCCACGCGCGCCGGATCTGGTCCAGCTGCCAGTGCGGGGGCACCACGTACACCGTCCGGCGGCCGTGGTAGGCCTCGATCGCCCGATCGATCGTACCGTACCCGTCGTCCAGGATGTTCCGCTCGTCGATGATCTTGACGTCCGGGCGCTCCTCCGCCACCCAGCGGTGGTACCACAGCGGCGTGCTGTAGCTCCACCAGCTGATGAGCACCGCGTTCGGCGGCAGGACGGCATGGACCGATGCGACCCACAGGTCGGCGTCCCGGTTGGCGCTCTGGTCGCGCTCGGCGTACATGGTCACCAGCGCCACCCCGGGGAGCAGGGCACCCAGCCCGATCACCAGCCCGCCGGCCAGGGTCGCCAGCCGGCGCCTGCCCACCACGTCCAGGCTGCGCCGGCCGGCCTCCGCGAACGCCCGGCCCGCCGCCGCAGCGAAGGCGCTGACGGCCACTCCCACCAGCACCGCCCCGACGAAGGCGCTGAGCATGTAGTAGCGGTCGATGTCGCCGTCCGGGAAGTTCATGGAGTAGAAGACGTTGGCGGCCACCAGCAGGCCCAGGAAGGCGAAGGCGCCGGGCTGCCGCACGGCCAGCACCGATGCCCCCAGCGCCGCGACCAGCCAGCCCGGTCCGATAAGCTGGCGCGCCAGGACCCGCTCCGCGTCCGCCCACTTGGGGCCCAGGTTGGCCAGCGGGGCGCTGAACGGGTCGAAGAGGCCGTGGAACTGCTCGGCGAAGACCAGGTAGCGGAACCGCTCGAAGGTGTCCGGCCGGGCGTAGAAGAGCGGCGGCTCGGGCGGGGTGACGGCGCGCAGCGGGATGTAGGCGTAGACCGCCAGCCCGGCGGCCAGCAGGGCCGCGCAGGCCAGAACCAGCCGCCAGCGTCGCCAGATCCGCGGGTCGACCATGACAAGCCAGGCGGCGATCCCGAACGCCATCAGCCCGGTCAGCGGATGGTTGCCCAGGCCCAGGCCGAAGGCGAGCGCCGCGGCCATCAGCCAGCGGCCGGCGCGCGGTGAGCCCGCTCGCTCCGCGGAGCGCCAGGTCACCAGCAGCCAGGTGAGCAGGGCGGCCACCAGGATGTGCAGGGCGTGGACGTCCGCCCGGAGCGCATTGCGCCACGGCTCGGAGGCGAAGGCGAACGTCAGCCCGGCGACGGCCGCCGCCGCGGCCACCGCCCACCGGTGGCGCTCCTCCAGCAGCCGGCCCGCGACCAGGACGGCCAGGCCGGCGGCTCCCGCCACGCACACCCCGGACAGGACGTTCATCCGCCAGGCGACCTCGCCGAAGGGGAGCTGGCTCCAGGCCCACCCCAGCAGGGTGTAGGTCGGGAAACCGGTGGGATGGAAGATGGACAGGGTGTGAGGCACGGTCTGCGCCTCGGCCGTGTCCCAGAAGCCGGTCGACGGCATCATGGTCCGCAGGTAGATGGCCAGCGCCACCAGGAAGACGGCCGCCGCCGCCCAGGCCAGCTCCGGCGAGGCGTAGGGAACCAGGCTGCGGGCCGAGCGGGACGCAACCGGGCCCGGTCCGGGGGCGTCCGGAACCCGATGTATACTCACCGCCACCTTGCCGAGCCAGACCTTCCGGCGCGCATGAGCGACGCACCGGAAACGATGACCCGCGACTCCGTGAGGCGGCGGGGCGCGAGGCCAATCGGTCTGCCGCGCGACGCCGTCCAGCTGGTCATCGTTCTCATCATCGTGGGCGTGCTCCTGCGCGTCCTGGTCGGCGGTGTGCTGCTGCCGTTCAGCGGCTTCAGCATCGATGTCGGCGACTTCACCGCCTGGGCGCAGCGGCTGGTCGAGCGCGGGCCGGGCGCATTCTACGAGACCGGCTACTTCAGCGACTACCCGCCGGGCTACCTCTACGTCCTGTGGTTGCTGGGCTCCATCGGTCGTGCCCTCCAGCCCCTGACCCTGGGGGTGGACATCACCCCCGGCCTGGTGAAGCTGCCCGGCGTGCTGGCCGACGCCGGCGTGGCCTGGATGCTCTTCATCTACAGCCGCCGCTTCCTGCACCGCCGCTTCGGGACATGGAGCGGCGAGCGGGTCGGCCTGGTTGCGGCTGCCGTCTACCTCTGCAACCCCGGGACCATCTTCGACTCGGCGGTCTGGGGC
>JBOGSY010000027.1:0-12969 GCA_050691915.1 Candidatus Limnocylindria bacterium
CTCCTCGACGCCACCGCGGGCCGGCGGAACCGGCACCAGGAGCTGCCACAGCAGGGCGGCCGCGACGACCGCCCGGGCGCTGGCGCGCATCGCCCGCCGGAAGGCTCCCGCCACGGCTCGCCAATCGCGCATCGCCAGGCCCGCTCCTTCCTGCACTGCCGGGCACTGTACGACAATGTATGACGCGAATCCCCGCGCCTGTCGCGCACAGTCGGCCCGGCCCCGGGCCACGGCCGACCGCGGGGCACGAGTTCACGCCATCGAGGGGCGGCGGTCTATCCCCAGGCCGTAGGCCATTCGTCCGGGGGCAGCCCCGTTTGACGTGTCGACCGGCTAGGCGAGACTCTCGAGCCAGCCCTCGCGCAGGGCCCGGGCGGCGAGCTCGGTTCGGGAGGCTACCCCAGTCTTGGCGAAGAGCCGGCGCAGGTGTGACTCGACCGTCCTGGTGCTGATGCCGAGGCGAGTGCCGATCTCGTCATTCGATGCACCACCGACGATGAGCTGCACGACCTCACGTTCGCGGGCTGAAAGCATGACGTCTCGTCCCGGCCGGATGCCAAATGCCATGCCGCCCGACGCGGCCCTTCGGATGGCATCCAGAAGCTCCGAGGTTGGTGCCGTCTTCACGACGAACCCGGCCGCACCCAGGCGCATGGCCGCAGCGGCGAACTGGGGGTAGTCGTACGACGTCAGGCAGACCACGGCGGGCAGCCTCCCTTCGTCCGCCTCGCGCAGCAGGCTGAACCCCGATTCCTGACCGAGGCGCAGGTCGAGGAGCAGCACGTCCACCGAGCCGTCGAGGATCGGCCGAAGGTCCTCGAGCGAGCCGGCAGCGCCGGCGATCTCCATATCGTCGGCGCGCTCGACGATGGCCGCCGTGCCCTCCCTGACCAGGGGATGGTCGTCGACGATGGCGACCCGAATCATCGACTCACGGTCGCCATTCCAACGCAACCCGCGTGCCACCGCCCGGCCAGCGATGGACGTCGAGGATGGCCCCGATCTGTTCGGCACGCTGCTGCATGCTCGCGAGTCCGAAATGGCCCTGTCGCGGTCCCTCTTCGGCCGCGTTCGAGCCAATACCCTCGCCGGCGTCGTCGATCGCCAGCGTGACGCGCCCGTCGGGGCGCACGTCGTAGCGGACGGCGATGGGTGGCCGTCCATGCTTGATGGCGTTCGCGAGTGCCTCCTGCGCGACACGGAACACCGCCAGCTCGACGCCCGCCGGCGGCCGTGTCTCCTCGGACCGCTCGAGCTTCACGGCTCCGCCGGCCAAGGGCTCAAGACGGCCGACCAGCCACTCCAGGGCCTCCCCGGCACCGAGTTCGTCGAGAATCGGCAGGCGCAGATCACCAACCACCGCTCGGAGCTTGTCGGCAATATCGCGAGCCTCGGCTGCACTCTCCGTGTCGCCCCGTTCATCGAGCTTGCGGACGAGCCTGGTGAGGTGCTGCAGGGCGTCGTCGTGGAGGTCAGCCGCGAGGCGCGCTCGCTCCGTTTCGGCGGCGGCCACGGCCAGGTCACGCTGCAGCTGCGTCCGCTGGGCGAAGCGCAGCAAAGGCGTGATGGTCGCGTACTTCCAGATGACCAGTGCGGCAAGCCAGGCGCCGAAGACAACCACACCCGTTGGTACGAGCGTCGTCGCCGCGGCGGCAGGCGTGAGGGCGACCGCCATCGTCTCGAGACGAGCCGAGACGCCCGCTGCATCGGCGGCGCGGCGAGCGAAGGCGAGTGGGATGCCCGGCACGAGCGCCACGCAACCAGCGAGAACGAGCGCTGGATAATGGTCGACCACCACCGCGACCGTCCATACCAGCGGGACCGGAACCGCGCTGCCCAGCAGCAACCACCTGCCGGTCGCCGAGTCGGGGTATCGCGAGGCGAGGACGTGTGCCACGCCCAGCCCTGCCAGCGCTGTCGCAGAGAGGATCCACGGTGAATCGAACGGATTGAGGACGACCGGCACACCCACCGCCACCGCGAGGGGCACGGCGGCGTCAGCCCATGCCGCACCAAGGAAGCCCAGCCGTACGACGAGCCACACCAGTCCCGCCAATCCCATCCCCGCAATGACGGCGAACGTGTAGTCGGCGAAGATCGCCGCGACCAGGATGGCCCCCGCGAAGAGGCCCACCGCCAGGATGTCGCGCACCCGTTCGGCGCCGGCGCCCTCGCGCGACGGCACGGCCGGCTCGTCCCCGCCGAAGCGGGGAGCTCGCCGCCCGAGGCGATCGGCGAATCCCTCAATGGGCAGGGCCTGCCAGCCCACCAGCGCCCCGATCAGTGCGGTTGGGGCGAGCGCGTCGGGGCGCGGTCCGATGAGGGTCATGGCCGCCGCAGGAATGAGGCCGATGGTGATGAGCCCCAGACGATGGCGAAGGGTCTGGCTGACGAACGTCGCCGCGATGAGCGCCGGAATGATCGCGATGCTGGCGAACAGGACCAGGATCCCGCCGCGCTCGCTGGGCGCGGGCTCCAACGACATGTACCGCACCAGCATCAGGACGGCCAGGCCGGCAGCGATCAGCGACCCCACGGTCGCTGTCTCGCGCCACCCGGAATCGGGATGCGCCTTGGCCAATGACAGCCCCAGGATCAATGTCACGGCTGCGGGCACCAGGAAGCCGGCGACGATCCCGGCGATGGTGCCGGCTTCCACCAGAGGCAGCACCACGAAGGGCGCCGCCGCTGCGCAGCCAACCACGATCGCATTCTCGCTCCCGACGCCACCGGCTGTGCCCCGACGAAGGAGACGCCACACGACGGCGCCCAGGCCGGCGCCGAAGGCCAGGATCCAGATCGACGAACGCAGCTCAAGCTCGAGCAGCGACCTGTCGAGCTGGCCGGAGACGAGGATCTCCGCCGTGTCCGGGCTCACGTCGCCGAACAGGATCGTCTGGATGCGTGCCGGATCGACCGTTTCGGTCGGTGGACGATGGTTCGGGCCGACGTAGGTGGCCGGCCCGGACCAGAGCTCCGCCTCCGGAGGGTGCCAGGTCAGGCCGGGCGGTGGGAAGTCGTAGCCCTCGAGCTCGGTCTCCAGCGGACGTCCACGCTGAACGTCGCTGCCGTCCACGGTCGTGAGGTCGAGGACACGAGTGTCACGCTGCCATCCCTCCCGGGCGGCGTGGCCATCCGGCGTCACATCAGCGACGTGGACCCGGCCGTCGACTTCGGCCAGCTGCAGCCCCAGGGCCACGGTGCCGTTGCTCCATGTCGCGAAGCTGGCCGCGGTCGCCCCGAGCATGATGAGCAGCGCCACGAGATCGCGCAGCGAGACGGGCATGGAAGCGAACGTACCAGAGCCGCACGCCGTGGCAATGCGTGAAACCACCTAATCCTGATCGTGGATGTCGCGGATGGTGAGCACCGCCGCGCGGAGGTGATCATGGATCGCAGGAGGTGATCCGATGCGTTCGTACCGCTGGACCCTGGTACCGCTGCCGTTCGTCGCGCTCGCCCTGCTGGTCGCCGCCGTCTCGATCCTCGTCAGGCTCCCGACATGACGCCCGTGCTCGAGGCCCACGACCTCGCAAAGCGCTACCCCCGCGGCGTGTGGGCGCTCACTGGAATCGATGTCGAGATCGAAGCTGGCGGGATCACCGCCCTGGTCGGGCCGAACGCGGCCGGCAAGTCGACCCTGATCAAGACCTGGGTCGGTCTTGAGCGGCCGACGCGCGGCTCGGTGCGCGTGGCGGGCGTCGACCCGTGGCGCGATGGCGCCGCCGCCCTGGACCACGTCGGCTACGTGCCACAGTCGCCGGCGCTGTACGACGGGTTGTCGGTTGAGGACCACCTCGACATGGCGGTCCTGCTGCGACCGGGTTTCGACTGCACCTCGGCGCGCGAGCGTCTCGACCAGCTCGGGATTCCACGCGACGCGAGCGCGCGGTCCCTGTCAGGGGGCCAGCAGGCGCAGGTCACCCTGGCCCTGGCGCTCGGGACGCGGGCGGATCTCCTCCTGCTCGATGAGCCGCTGGCCAGCCTGGATCCCCTCGCGCGCCGCGAGTTTCTCCACGTCCTGACCGACGCGGTCAAGGTCGACGGCGCGACCGCGCTCCTTTCGAGCCACATCGTCACCGACGTGGAGCAGGCGTGCGATCGGCTCATCGTGCTCGGCGTGGGCCGGGTGCTGCTCCAGCTGTCGGTGGTGGAGGCAGTGGCGACACATCGCGTCGTGGCGGAAGGCGAGGCCGTCGGCGAGGTCATCGCCACCTTCGCCGGCCCTGCCGGCGAGCGCCTCGCCCTCCAGCGCGACGGGGACGGACGCCAGGCCACCCTCGAGGAGATCGTGATCGGCTACCTGGCGTCGACCCGGACGACGGAGCGGCGGCGGCGCGCGGCATGACCGGTGTCGTCAGCTGGGCACGGCTCTCGTACCGCCTCCAGCGGTTGGAGATCCTGCTGCTCGGCGCCGCCGTGCTCCTCGCGTCGGGACTGATGCTGTGGTGGGCGTTCCAGCTGGATGGCATCGCGGCTGCCCACCCTGACTGCGACTTCTTCGATCCCGCGGTTGCGTGCCAGGCGGCGGGCCAGCTGTTCAGCGAGACCTTCAGCACGGCGGAGATCATCATCCGCAACACCGGGGTGGTCGGCTTCGTCGTCGGTCTCGTCCTGGGGGTGCCGCTGGTGGCGCGTGAGGTGGACCATGGCACCGCGCAGTTGGCATGGACCATCGGGCGCTCGCGCGTCCGCTGGCTCATCGGCCGCGTCGCCTTCGCGGTCGTCGTGGTTGTGGCGCTCACGGGCCTGCTTGCCGTTGCCACCGAGCTGCTCGCCTCCGCCATGTACCCGGCGATCGACGTCTCCCAGGACTTCTTCCTGTACGGCAACCGGGGGCCCCTGATGGTGGGCCGTGCGCTGCTCGGCCTTGGCGCGGGCGTCCTTGTGGGCGCAGTGCTGGGCAGGCAGCTGCCGGCGCTTCTGCTCGGCGTCTTCCTGATCGGCGGACTCTATTGGGCCAGCGTCGTCGGCTTCCAGCGCTGGTACGAGGCCGAAGCGGTAACCGCCTACCAGGGCGAGTGGCTCGGAGGGCCAATCTGGGTCGGCTCGGGGATCGAGCTGGCGAGCAGCGAGCGATTGTCGTGGCAGGAGTTCGAGGCGATCGCCCGGTCAGACGAGATGTACATGGGTGATGACGGCTCGATCTACGTTTCTCAGGAGGATTACGCGGCAGGCCGCAACGCAGTCGGCCGTGAGTACGTGCTCATCGTTCCCGGCGAGCGTTACAACCAGGTCGTGGCGCGTGAGACGGCAGTCTTCGCCAGTGGTGGGCTGATCCTCATCGGAGCCGCGGCAGCCGTCACGCGACGCCGCCGGCCGGCCTGATGCTCCGCTCATTTGGGGTGGCCTATGGGGGTCGAACCCATAACCTTCGGATCCACAATCCGATGCTCTGCCGGTTGAGCTAAGGCCACCACGAACCGCGCGTGGTCACAGCGCGGGTGCGGCCGGATTCTCGCATCTCCCCCAGGGGGGGTCAAACGCGCGGGCGGTGGACGGATGCATCGGCCCAGGTCGGCCGCGGCGCACGGCGCCCGCTGGCCGTATCCTTGAGCCAATGCCCCTCTACCGGCTGGAACCCTCCCCCACCGTGCTCGAGTCGCCCATCCTGGTGGCCGCCTTCGACGGCTGGGTGGACGGCGGTCGCGCGGGCACCCTGGCCGCCGAGCAGGTGGCGGCCGATGGGCAGCCGGTGGCCACCTTCGACGCCGATGCGCTGTTCGACTACCGGGCCCGCCGTCCGACCCTGGACCTGGTCGACGGCAAACCGATCGAGCTGGAGTGGCCGCAGCTCAGGCTGGTGGCCACCCGCATCGGGGAGCGCGACCTGCTGGTCCTGACCGGCCCGGAGCCGGACTTCCGCTGGCGAGCGCTGGCGGCCGACGTGGTCGAGCTGGCCCAGAGCCTGGGCGTGGCCAGCTGGGTGACCCTGGGCGCCATCCCGGCCACGGTGCCGCACACCCGGCCGGTGCCGATCCTGGGCACGGCGTCGGCGCCCGGGCTGCTGCCGGAGGACGTGGTCCAGGGACCGGCCGGGCACCTCCGCGTGCCATCGGCGTTGGTATCGGTCCTGGACCTGGCGGCGGCGCGGGCCGGGATCCCGGCGGTCGGCTTCTTCGCCCAGGTGCCGCACTACGCCTCCGGGGCCTTCCCCACCGCCGCGATCGAGCTCCTGGTCCGGCTGGGCCGCTACCTGCAGGTGGAGGTGCCGCTCGGCGAGCTGCCGGTCCGCGCCCTGGAGACCCGGCAGCTGCTGGACGCGGCGATCTCCGGCGAGGAGCGGACGCGAGCCTATGTCGAGCGGCTGGAGCAGATGGCGGACGAGGCGCGCCTGCCGTCCGGCGACGACCTGATCGCGGACATCGAGCGCTACCTGCGCGAGGGCGAGCCAGGCGAGGGCGGCGACGGGGGCGGCCGGCCGAACTGACCGCCGCCCGGTCAGCCGCGGGTCAGGCCGCGGATCAGGACCAGCACCAGCGCCGAGCCCAGGATCGCGATCAGCAGCGCCCCCAGGAAGCCGCCGGCCTGGTCCTGGTTCAGCAGCTCGGTCCAGATCCAGCCGCCCACCAGGCCGCCCGCGATGCCGATGACTGTGGTGCCCAGGCAGCCGGCGCGCTCCCGGCCGGGCACGAACCAGCCGGCGGCGGCGCCGGCCAGGAGGCCAATGACGATCCAGGCGAGCGGGTTCAGGCCTTCCGGCATCGGGCATCCTCCAGCTGCGTGGGCCCCCGCCGCATCCTACGTCGCCGGCAGCGGCGCGGTGAAGTCCACGATCACGGCGCCGTTGCGCTCCGCGGTCGGAAAGCGCTGCAGCGGGGGGTCTCCGGGGTCTATGGGCACTCCGGCGAAGGTCCATGCGTCGCCGTCGCAGTCGGCCAGCCGGTCGCCGGCGATCGTCACCGGGCAGTCGTGGGTGGGGCTCCAGGCGCTCACCGCCGAGTATCCGTCGAC
Organism: Candidatus Limnocylindria bacterium; assembly: GCA_050691915.1. Lineage (GTDB taxonomy): Bacteria > Chloroflexota > Limnocylindria > QHBO01 > QHBO01 > JBOGSY01. The sequence goes on from JBOGSY010000027.1 coordinate 6,955, forward strand.
CCCCGGCTGGCGGGCGACCACCACGGTCAGGCCGGCCCGGTCGTCGCGCTCGACCTCGCCCAGCAGGCCGTGGGGGTCGTTGAGCAGGATCTCGACGCGCCGGGGAGCCGCGTCCGCCTCGAGCGCCGCAACCACCGGGTAGTTGGCGTCGTCCCGCGGCGCGGCGAAGCTGAAGATGAAGGGCCTGACCAGGAGCATGACGGCCACCAGGGCGACCACGGCCAGCGCGGCGGTCAGGGCGTAGCGGAGGACGGGCACCGGCATCGGCTCAGGCGGTGGCCGGCGGCCGGAGCTCGACCAGGGTCGCGCCGGTCACGTTGACCAGCAGCGTGCCTCCATGGCGCACGCAGCGCGCGTCGATCCCCCGCCGCACGAGAGAGGTGTGGCCGTGGAGCCAGAGCGGCGGCCGGAGCCGGTCGGCCAGCCAGCGGAAGGCGCCGAAGCCGCGGTGCGCGTGGTCGGGCGCGTCGTTGAGGCCGCGCGGGGCGGCGTGGGTGACCAACAGCAGCGGCCCGCGGCCGACGGCTCCGGGCAGCGCGCCCAGGACGCGCCGCCACATGCCGATGGCCGAGACCTGCTGCTCGGCCCCGGGCCGGCCGTGCGGCGCGTAGCGCGGCGACCCGGAGAAGGCCAGCAGGCGGAGGCCGTCCTCGACGTGGACGTTCCCGTCGCGCAGCGGCGCGGGGAGATGCCGCTCCCCCGCCGCCCATGAGCCGCCGACGTCATGGTTGCCGCGCACGTAGAGGAGCGGCACGCCGAAGGAGCCGGCCAAAAAATCCAGGTAGCCCGGCTCCAGGTCGCCGCAGCCGACCACCAGGTCCACCGCGCCGAGGGCGCGCCGCGTCGCCTCCGACTCCAGGGCGTGGTCCGGCTCGTCGGAGACGGCCAGCAGGCGGACGGGGCGTCCGTCGCGTCCGGCGAACGGCCGCGGATCCGGCCAGGTGAGCTGGAGGCGATCGGTCATTCGTCGGCCTGGTCCGAGGGTTCCGCCGCCTCGACCTCGGGATGCCCGGTCAGCTCGTCGCGCCGCAGCTCGTCGATCCTGGACCGTTGCTCCACCGTGCGGGACTGCCGGCCCGCCGCGGCCTGCCGGACCTCGTCCGCGCCGAGGAGGATCGAGGTGGCGCTGGAGGGCGGGGCGTCGGTGTGGGCCGCCGCCTCGCCCGGCATCACCAGCTCCGTGACATCGGCATCGATGGCCACCGCGCCCACGCTGAGCGCAGCAGCCACCCGGTTGTGCCCGTCAGCGACGTAGTACTCGTCGCCGACCTGCACCAGGTCGATGGCCGGCAGGATCGACAGGTCGTCGGTGGCCTGCAGGATCCGTTGCCAGCGGGCTTCCCAGTTGCGTCCGCGCTGCTCGGGCAGGGGCAGGAAGTCGGTCGTGTTCTGGGTGGGATGCCGCACGGTTCCCACGATCCGGTCGATCGGCACGATGCGCAGGCCCCGCGGACGGCGCAGCGCGGAGGCGGCGCGCGGATGCCGATCGTAGAGCGACGGCAGAGCCTGCGGCCGGGGAAAGCTGGGGAGTCGATCGCGGAATCTGCGACGCGGCGGCATGTTCCCTTTGGTGGCTTGCGGCGTGGTCTATGATGACAGCCTCACGGTGCAAACGCCCATCCGAGCGCTGGGTCGCACCCCTTCCAGGAGGACGATGCTGCATGGCGACCGTGACCTTCGACCACGTCTACAAGCGCTACAGCGCGGACGTCATCGCGGTGAACGATCTCAACCTGGAGGTCGCCGACGGCGAGTTCCTGGTGCTGGTGGGCCCATCCGGGTGCGGCAAGACGACGGCGCTGCGCTGCGTCGCCGGCCTGGAGTCGATCAGCGACGGCAAGCTCTTCATCGGGGAGCGAGTCGTCAACGACGTCGCCCCCAAGGACCGCGACATCGCGATGGTCTTCCAGAGCTACGCCCTGTACCCGCACATGTCGGTCTTCGACAACCTGGCCTTCGGGCTGAAGCTGCGCAAGACGCCCAAGGCGGACATCGACCGGCGCGTCAAGGAGGCGGCCGGCATCCTGGGCCTGGACCGCTTCCTGGACCGCAAGCCGAAGGCCCTGTCCGGCGGCCAGCGCCAGCGGGTGGCCCTCGGCCGCGCCATCGTGCGCGAGCCGTCGGTGTTCCTGATGGACGAGCCGCTCTCCAACCTGGACGCCAAGCTGCGGGTCCAGACGCGGGCCGAGATCGCGCGGCTGCACCAGCGGCTGGGGACCACCACCATCTACGTCACCCACGACCAGGTCGAGGCCATGACCATGGGCGACCGCATCGCGGTGATGCGCGACGGTCTCCTGCAGCAGGTCGGCACCCCGCAGCAGCTGTACGACCATCCGGTCAACGTCTTCGTCGCCGGCTTCATCGGGTCGCCGGCCATGAACTTCGCCACCACCCGGACCGAGGGTGAGGACCTGATGCTCGGCAGCGCCAAGCTGGCCCTGGCCGGGCCGGCCGCCCAGGCCGCGCGGGAGCGCCCGGCGGGGAGCGAGCTGCTCATCGGCTTCCGGCCGGAGCACCTCGACCTGGTGGACGGGCGCGGAGACACCGTCAAGATCCCCGCCCGCGTGGACGTGGTGGAGTACCTGGGCAACGAGGAGCTGATCCACGCCCAGGCGGAGGGAAACGAGATCGTGGCCCTCATCCCGTCCGACCGCAAGGTCGCGCCGGGGCAGCAGATCGAGCTGGGCGTCCCGCTCGACAAGCTGCACGTCTTCGACCCGGAAACCGAGAAGTCGCTGGTGGCCTAAGCCAACGTGCCCCTCGACCCCAGGATGGAGGTGGAGTTCGGACAGCAGCGCGGCCGTCCGCATCGGTCGCACGAGCATCGCGAGGCCCGAGCACAACAGGCGGGCCGAGGACGCGAACGTGGATTCGCGTCCGAACACCGAAGCTAGCGGCGCGGCCCCGGCCGTTCGGCCTTACGCGTCGAGACAACTCGCGTTGGAGGAGCTTGCATGACCGGAAGGTTCCGATTCTTTGCACCCATCGCCGCCATGGCGATCGTGCTGGCCGCATGTCAGGGCGGCGGCGATGATGATCAAGTCGTGAACATGCTCGTGGTGTTCGGCGGCGACGAGCTCGCCAACTTCGAGGCGATGCTGGCTCCGTTCGAGGAGGATAGCGGCATCGACGTGCGGATCGAGAGCAACCGCGACGCGAACGCGATCCTGCAGACCCGGATCGACGGCGGCAATCCGCCGGACGTCGCCGGCCTGCCGGGCCCCGGCCCCATGGCCGAGTTTGCGCGCGCAGGACACCTCAAGGAGATGCCGCAGTCGGTGAAGGACATCCTGGCCGACCAGTATGCCGACACCTGGACGACGGCCGGCACGGTCGATGACAATCTGGTGGGCGTCTTCGTCAAGGTCAGCATCAAGGGCCTGATCTGGTACAACCCCGCCACGCTCAGCGCAGGCGGCTACGAAGTCCCCGAGGACTACGCGGGCCTGACCGCCCTCGTGGACGAGATCGCGGCCGATGGCACCCCGCCCTGGGGCATCGGTCTCGAGAGCGGCGCCGCCACCGGCTGGCCGGCAACCGACTGGATCGAGGACTTCGTCGTCCGGCAGTCCGGGCCCGACGTCTACGACCAGTGGGTCGCGGGCGAGCTCGCCTGGTCGAGTCCGGAGATCACCGCTGCATGGGAGGCCTTCGGCGCCTGGGCAGCCGATGGCGAGTACGTTGCCGGCGGACCCAACACGGTGCTGTCGACGGCCTTTGGCAACGGCGGCGACTGCATGTTCGCCGATCCGCCCGGATGCTACCTGCACCATCAGGCCAGCTTCATGAGCGGGTTCTTCGAGACCAACTTCCCCGATGATGCAGTCGCGGGCGAGACCTACGACTACTTCATGATGCCGCCCATCGATTTCGACGCGATCACGACGGCCGGTGACCTGTTCGGGATGTTCAACGACACCGAAGCCGCCCGGGAGGTCATGGCCTACCTGGTCAGCGCCGAGGCCCAGGAGGCCTGGGTCAAGACCGGGGGCGTGCTCTCGGCCAACCAGAACGTGGACCCCTCCGTCTATCCCGACGACACGATTCGTCGGACCGCGGAGCTCCTGACCAGCGCCGAGGTCGTCCGGTTCGACGGCTCCGACCTGATGCCGGCGGCCATGAACGAGGCCTTCTTCGACGGGATCCTGGCGTTCGTCCAGAACCCGGGCGACCTGGACTCGATCCTGGCCGACCTGGATACGGCGCAGGCTGAAGCGTACGGGGGCTGACACAACCTGAGAGCCGGGTGGCCCGCACGGGTCACCCGGCTCCATCGGTCTGATACTCGCGGGAAGGAGGTGGGATCGGATGGATACCCTGGTGACCGCGATCATCGTGGTGATCGGCGTACCGGGGGCGGTGGTCGCCTACATCATCGGCACGGAGTGGGTCATTCGCGGGGTTGAGCCGACCCGCAAGGCCAGGATCCGTCCCTGGCTGTGGGTCCTGCCCGCCTTCATCTTCCTCACCACCTTCCTGATCTATCCCACCATTCGCACGTTCATCGCCTCGTTCATGGACGCGCAGGGCACGGAGTTCGTCGGGCTGGACAACTACGCGCGCCTGTTCGGCAGCGACACCTTCTGGCAGACGCTGCTCAACAACGCCCTGTGGATCGTCTTCTTCACCGGCTTCGTGGTGACCTTCGGGCTGATCGTGGCCGTGCTGACCGATCGCGTCCGCTATGAAACCGCGGTGAAGGCCGTGATCTTCGTGCCGATGGCCATCAGCTTCGTGGCGGCGGGTGTGATCTGGGGCTTCATGTACAACTTCAACCCCGCCATCGGCACCGTGAACGCGGTGATCAGCGCCGTCGGTGGCGAGGCCGAGCCGCTGCTGCTGGAGTGGCCGCGCAACACGTTCCTGCTCATCATCGTGGGTATCTGGATGTGGGTCGGCTTCGCGATGGTGATCCTGTCGGCAGGGCTCAAGGGCATCAGCACCGAGCTGCTGGAGGCGGCCCGCATGGACGGCGCCACCGAGCTCCAGGTCTTCTTCCGGATCATCCTGCCCCTGCTGGCGCCGACCATCGCGGTGGTCGCCACCACCATCGTCATCACCGCCCTCAAGACGTTCGACATCGTCTACGTCATGACCAGCGGGAACTTCGGCACCGAGGTGATCGCCAACCTGTTCTACAGGGAGAAGTTCATCAACGGCAATGACGGGGCGGCGGCGGCCGTGGCCATCATCCTGCTGCTGGCCATCATCCCGGTCATGCTCTTCAACATCCGCCGGTTCCAGGCGCAGGAGGCGATCCGATGACGGCGATGGACGGGGCTCACCCGCACACCCGCGAGCGCAGCGGCGTCGCGGCGGCGTTCGCCAGCCTGATCGACCGCTGGCCGCTGCACATCACCCTGCTGCTCATCTCGCTGGTCTGGCTCCTGCCCACCGCCGCGCTGCTGGTCAGCTCCTTCCGCCCGCCGAACGAGGTGCTGACCAACGGCTGGTGGAACGCCTTCACCCTGCCGTTCGAGTTCACCCTGGACAACTACGAGGACGTGCTGGCCCAGAACAACATCGGTCGCAGCTTCATCAACAGCCTGTTCGTGGCCATCCCCGCCACGCTGATCCCGATCATGTTCGCGGCCTTCGCGGCCTTCGCCTTCGCCTGGATGGACTTCCCGGGCCGCAACGCGCTCTTCATCCTGGTGGTCGGCCTGCTGGTCATCCCGCTCCAGTCGGCCCTGATCCCCGTGCTCCAGCTGCTGACCAACGTTGGCCTGACGGGAAGCTTCCTGGCGATCTGGCTGGCGCACACCGGTTTCGGTCTCCCGTTCGGCATCTTCCTGCTGCGGAACTTCATCGGCTCCATGCCGCGCGAGATGTTCGAGTCCGCCTACATCGACGGTGCCAGCCCGGTGACCGCCTTCTTCCGGCTGGTGCTGCCGCTGGCGGTGCCGGCGATCGCGTCCATGGCCATCTTCCAGTTCATGTGGGTCTGGAACGACCTGCTGGTGGCGCTGATCATCCTGGGCGGCACGCCGGACGTTGCGCCCCTGCCGGTGC
>JBOGSY010000028.1:0-12967 GCA_050691915.1 Candidatus Limnocylindria bacterium
GCCGTCCCCTTGCCGCTGATGCCCTGGTAGGTGAAGCTGATCCGCTGCAGCTTGTGGCGCGGGCTGATGAGGATGATCTTCTCGATGTAGTCCGGGCTCTCGGTGCTGATCGCCACCCGCGGCGTGTCGTCCGGTGAGCCGCCGTCGCTGTTCACCAGGATCGGCTTGAGGTCGGGGAAGTACTGCACCATGCCGGCCGTGGCGGCGCGCACCACGTAGCCGATCGTCTCCGCGTTGCCGAAGCTGGGGATGCCCACCATCAGGTCGGCGCTGCCCACGCGCCGGACCTCGGCGAGGCCCTTCTCGTCGAGCGCCGACTCCGGCGGTGCGGGCGGGGTGGACGTCAGGGCGGACCTCCTGGGGCGTGCTCGCAGGTGCTGCTCGCTCGGGGTGGCAAGGGTAGCACGCTCACCCCTCGCGAACAGATGGGCCGCGAGGGTCGGGACCCCGCGCGGGTGACGAGGTGGCGTGGAATTCCTCACCGGCTGGTGCTATCGGCCAGGATGTGCGGAGCCGGGGCCGCGCACCTGCCGGCTGGGACCCGTTTCGTGGCCGAAACCGGTCAGCCACTGGCGGATTCGGGCAGGAACCTTCACCACCAACCGCGCACATCGTGGCCGCTACCGCCACCTGGTGGCGAATCGGCGCGGAAGCCCCTGGAGGTTCGCCCGCAGGCCGTGACATGCCCGGTCGGCGGCGGGACCGCCCGCCGCTCGACTCGCGGCCTAGCGGCGGTCGGCGCGGGTGGCCCGGGGGTTGCCGTCGTCCTCGATGTGGAGGACCTTCTTGGGGCGCATCCCGAAGAGCCGTCCGACGGGGCTCGGACCGCGCCGCTCCGCGGTGGAGATCAGCAGCCAGTCCTCGGCCACCTCGCCGGGGTGGTAGCGCGAGTTCACGTGCTTCGCGACGTAGTGGCTGAAGCCTCCCGCCCGCCAGGCCATCAGCCAGTTGTGGATCGGCAGCCGCACGGCCGGGCTGAGGCGAACCCTGACGTTCTCGTCCAGGACCGATGCCAGCAGGCGGCGGCGCTCCAGGTACGGCACCTCGTGCAGCGGCTGGTCGTCCAGCTCGACCAAGTCGATGGCCACGAACGCGCGGCGCGCCTCGTTGAGGATGGGATCCGGCAGCTCCTCGGTGAGCCCCTCCTCCTCGATCGCGTCGGCCAAGTGCCGCGCCGCGCTGCCCTCGCCGACGAACGGCATGTTGGTCCAGATGCCGTCGATCACGGCGTGGTCGGAGCGCAGCGCCGGCTCCAGCACCTCGGCCACCTCCGCCAGGTCGGCGCCGGCCGGGTCACCGGCGCCATCGGTGAGCGTGACGCGCCCGTCGCGGACGCGCGCCATCAGGCGCTCGCCCCTCCAGGCCGGCTCGAACAGCCACTCCACGCTGAGCACCATCGCGTCCGAGAGGCTGGGCAGCTGGGGCAGGCGAGATCGGTCCTCGGTCATCGTCCCCTAACGGTACCTCCCTGCGGCGCGGAGGGTTCAGCGCCACGCTCGTCGGCGGCCGGCACCGGCCGGCTCAGGCCGGCTAAGGCCGGCTCAGGCGGGGGCGTAGAGGTCCAGCTGGCCCTCGGTGATTTCGGCCCCGACCTGCTCCCGGATCTGATCCCAGGCGTCCAGGTCCCATTCCCCGACGAAGGTGATGGCGGTGCCGTCCTTGCCGGCCCGGGCCGTGCGGCCGACGCGGTGGACGTACGTGTCCGCGTCCTCGGGCAGGTCGTACGAGAGCACGTACGGCAAGTCGGTGATGTCCAGGCCGCGGCTGGCGACGTTGGTGGCCACCAGGAAGCGGATCTTTCCCGACTTGAAGTCGGCCAGGGTCCGGGTCCGGTCGCGCTGGCTCATCCCGCCGTGCAGGGCCGCCACGTTCTGGCCGCGCCGCGCCAGGGTGGCCGCCAATCGATCCACCCCGATCTGGGTGTGGCGGAAGACGAGCAGGCGATCGACGCCCAGGTCCCCGGTCAGCTCCAGCAGGGCACGCAGCTTGTCCTGCTCGGCCACGAAGTAGACGAGCTGCCGCACGGTCTCGACCGTCCGCATCTCGGGCCGCACCACGATGTGCTCCGCGTTGCGATCCATGAACCGGTCGCAGATGCGCAGGATGGCGTACGGCATGGTGGCGCTGAACAGGGCCGTCTGCCGACCGCGAGGGCAGCGGGCCAGGATCGTCTCGACGTCCACGATGAAGCCCATGTCGAGCATCCGGTCCGCCTCGTCCAGGATGACGGTGTGAACCCGGTCGAGCCGCAGCTCGCCGCGCCGGATCAGGTCCAGGACCCGGCCCGGCGTCCCCACCACCACCGGCACGCCGCGCTTGAGGGCGCTGATCTGGCGCTCCATGCTGGAGCCGCCGTAGATGGCGACCACGCCGATGTTGCGAAAGGCACCGATGCGCCGGATCTCCTCGGTGACCTGCACGCACAGCTCCCGGGTGGGGGTGAGCACCAGGGCCTGCACGTGGCTGGCGGACGGGTCGATCTTCTCCACGATCGGAATGCCGAAGGCGGCGGTCTTTCCGGTTCCCGTCTGCGCCTGGCCGATGAGGTCCTTCCCGGCGCGCAGGGGGCCGATGGCGCGGGCCTGCACCTCGGTGGGCTGGGTGAAGCCCATCTTCTCGATGGCGCGGGCGATGGTGGGAGGAAGCTCGATCTCGCCGAAGCGGTAGCTGCGCTGTGCCGCCAGCACGGCGGCGAGCAGGGGCGATTCGTCGGTGCTCGGCTCGGGGACGATGGGTGGTGGTGGCGCGCTGCGGCGCGGGGATCGCGGCGCCCGGCGCGCCGGGCGCTGGTCAGTCTCTGGCAAACAACACTCCGTTCTCTGCCCGGATCGTAGCACGCCGGGGGCCGGGACCCGCGCGGAGGCGGGTGGCGCCTACGCCGAAGGCTGGGCTGCGCGACGCGTGCCCGACCGCGCCGAGGCGCGCTCGCCCACGCCGTTGTCACTTCCCGCGGCGGCCGCGCCATCGGACCGCGCCGCGCGAGCGTAGCCATGCGGGTGGGCCGCATGCCAGGCCCAGGCATCGGCCAGCATGTCCTCCAGCTTGGAGTGCTGTGGCTGCCAGGCCAGCTCGCGGCGCGCCCGGCGCGAGCTGGCGACCAGCACCGGCGGGTCTCCCATCCGGCGCTTGACGACCCGAGCCGGAATGGCGCGGCCGGTGACCTTACGGGCGGCCTCGACCACCTCGCGCACGCTGAAGCCGGCGGCCGATCCCAGGTTGTAGACCTCCAGCGACGGGTCCGCGTCGCCGGTCGCCTCCACCGCCAGCAGGTGGGCGGCAGCGAGGTCCCGAACGTGGATGAAGTCGCGGATGCAGGTCCCATCCGGGGTCGGGTAGTCCTGGCCGAAGATCTGGACGTGGCTGGCCTCGCCCGCCGCCACCCGCAGCACCAGCGGCATCAGGTGGGTCTCCGGCTCGTGGTCCTCTCCGTTCAGCTCGGTGGCGCCCGCCACGTTGAAGTAGCGCAGGCTGATGGCCCGAAAGTCGTGGGCCGCCGCGAACCAGCGCATGGCGCCCTCGAACGCCAGCTTGGTGGCGCCGTACGGATTGATCGGCTCGGTCCGATCCGCCTCCGCGATCGGCACCCGGCGCGGCTCACCGTAGACCGCGGCCGACGACGAGTACACCAGCCGGTCGACGCCCGCCGAGCGCATCGCCTCCAGCATGGACACCCCGCCCGACACGTTGTGGCGGTAGTAGAGGCCCGGGTCAGCCATGCTCTCGCCAACCAGGGACTTGGCGGCGCAGTGCAGGACGGCGTCGATCCTCTCGTCGCGGAGCAGGTTCGCCAGCCGGGTGCGGTCCTGGATCGAGCCGCGCACCAGGCGCGCCGGGCGGGCGACGGCGGCCGCGTGCCCCGTCGACAGGTCGTCGTACACGGTGACCTCGTGGCCGGCCGCCACGAACGCTTCCACGCTCGTCGAACCCACGTAGCCAGCGCCGCCGACGACCAGGATCCGCAACAGGCCGCCTCCCTTCGCCCGCCTAGGACCGCGACCCGACGGGCCGACGCTCGCCGCCCACCGGCTCCGGGGCCGGCCCGGCATCGGCCGCCTCACCCAGCGCCTGGCCGGCGGAGACCGCCAGCTCCTCGCTCAGCGCGGCCGAGATGAGCGAGGCGCCGGCCGACGCCGCCGCCCGGATGTCGGCCAGCGTCCGGAAGCGGCCGGCGGCCTTGATCTGGACGCGGGGGCCAACGCTCTCACGCAGCAGCGCGACGCGCTGCACGGTGCGGCGCGCCGGGGCCTCGCCGGCGGAGCTCACGACGTAGTCGGCGCCGGCCCGCTCGGCCAGCCGGCAGGCCCGGGCAACCAGGTCGTCGGCCATCGGCTCCGCCTCCACGATCACCCCCGCGACCGCCAGCGCCGAGTGCGCCATGTCGACCACCGCCAGCATGTCGTTGTAGACGACGTCGTCCTCACCGGACAGGAGCGCCCCGCCGTTCAGCACGAAGTCGATCTGGTTGGCACCCTGCTCCAGCGCCTTGCTGGCCTCGAAGGCCTTGACCGCCAGGATCTGGCTGCCGTACGGGTAGCCGACCAGCGTCCCGAGCCGCAGCCGCGCGCGTCCCATGGCCCGCTTGGCCGCCTTCACCAGCCAGGGATTGACGACCACGGCCGCGCAGGAGTGCTCGACGGCCAGGGTCACCGCCGCGTCAAGCTCGGCGAGCGACGCGTTGGGCTGCGTCAGCCGGTGCTCCAGGCGCGCGGCTCGGCGCCCGATGGCGGTCATCGCGAAGTTGGGGACCTCCCTTGTGGGCCGGGGATCTTGGGGCGAGCTGCGGAGCGTCTAGGGCAGGGACTCCGGATCGCCGATTGTAGCAGCGCCTCGGCCGGATGCCCCGTCTCGACCCCCGCCCGGGCCATCTGGCCGGTGCGTCGGGTCACCACCGCCGGCCTCGTCCAACCAGTCGCGGGCCATGGCCAGCAGCCGCTCCCGACGGTTGAGGGCCGGGTCCTCGAGCACGGCCTCCAGCAGGCGGTCCAGGATCGCCCCGATGGCCGGCCCCGGCGACAGGCCGAGTGACGCGGCCAGGTCGTGGCCGTTGACCGCCAGCTGGCGCGCGTTCAGCGGATCGCGCCCCACCACCGCGTCGACTCGCCGCCGGAGCTCCGCCAGCCCCCCGGTCTGCGGCTCGCGCACGCCGCTGGCCGCGTTGTCGGCCGCGCGCAGCGCGAAAAGGTCGTCCAGCAGGTCGGTCCCGGCACGGCGGACGAAGCGCCGCACGGCGGCATCGGTCCACCGCGGGGTGTACGCGAACATGTGCTGGCGCACCAGGCGAGTGAGGCGCTCGACGTCGGGGCGGGCCAGCCGCAGCCGGCGCCCGACGGTCGCCGCCATCCGGGCGCCCTCAGACTCGTGACCGATGAAGTGACCGTCGGCCAGGGTCGTCGCCTTGCCGAGGTCATGCAGCAGCCCGGCCAGCCGCAGCACCGGGTCCCGCCCCGGCAGCGCATCGGCCGTCCGCAGCGAATGATCAAGGGCGTCGCCGGGCAGCGCCTTGGACTGGGGCACCCCGCGCAGGGCGCCGAGCTCCGGCAGGAGGACGCCTAGCAGGCCCAGCTCCTCCATCATCGCGAACGCGGTGGACGGGGTGGCGCTGCCGGCCAGGATGCGAAGCAGCTCGTCGCGGACCCGCTCGCCGGAGAGCTCCGCGGCCAGCGCCGCGTGCCGGCGCACGGCGGCCTCCGTGGCGGGATCCAGGGCGAGTCCGAAGCGGGTGGCGAAGCGGAGGGCGCGCACCAGCCGCAGCGCATCCTCCCCGATGCGACGGTCGGGATCGCCAACGGCCCGCAGCACGCCGGCCCGCATGTCGTCGGCGCCGCCGTGCGGGTCCACCAGCCGGCCGCTGCCGGCGGCCAGCTCCAGCGGCCGCCAGGCCATGGCGTTGATCGTGAAGTCGCGGCGGGCCAGGTCCTCGGCCAGCGACGTTCCCCAGCGCACGGAGTCCGGCCGGCGGCGATCGCCGTAATCGCCCTCCAGCCGGTAGGTGGTGACCTCCACCCCTGGCGCGGGGTCCGCCTGCTCGCGGCCCGGCACCCCTTCGCGGCCCGGCACCGCCTCGGGGCGGACGGTCACCGTCCCGAACCGGTTCTCCCACGAGGAGCCCGGGAAGCGGGCGGCCACCGCCTCCGGCGGGGCCGAGGTGGCCACGTCCCAGTCGTCGGGGTCCTCCCCGCGCACCACGTCGCGCACGCAGCCGCCGACCAGGACCGCCTCGGCGCCGGCGGCGGCCAGCTCGCTCAGGACGCGTTCCACGCCCGACGGCAGCTGGATGCGCAGCAGGGAGCCGTCGCGTGGGCGGTCGTCAGCCATGGGTCCGGTCCGGCCGGCCGGCGTCAGGAGCGGGAGGCCGGCGACGGCTCCAGGAAGAGGTACGCCCGCCACGGGTCGTTGCGCTCGTCGGCCAGGTAGGAGCCGAACAGGTAGCGCACGTCGGCGCGCGGAGCGCGCGGCTCGCGGAGCAGGTGCATCCGCGCCTCGGCCAGGGTCTTGCTCCCCTTGCGGTGGTTGCAGGTCCGGCAGGCGGCGACCAGGTTCTCCCACTCGTGCCGCCCGCCGCGGTGCTTGGGCACGACGTGGTCGATGGTCAGGTCGCGGCTGGAGGTGCCGCAGTACTGGCAGGTGTGCCGGTCCCGCGCGAAGACCTCCCGCCGGCTGAGCTTGACCCGGGGTCGCGGGCGCTTGATGTGGTACTGGAGCCGGATGACCGATGGCGCCGGGATCACCAGAGAGGGGGTGTGGATGACCTGGTGGTTGCGCTCCAGCAGCTCCGCCTTGGAGGCGCCGAGCAGCCGGAAGGCACGCCTGATGTCGCAGACGTTGAGGGGCTCGTAATTCTGGTTGAGGACGAGTACGGGGGCGTTGATCACGAGGCCGGCCTCCCAGCTGAGGCCGATGATAGCCGAGATGCGCCCGGAAGCTCGAGACACGCCCGGCCCTGTGGCCGGTGGGTCCGGCACGCATTTTGCATCCGTCGGGCGGGAGACATGCTGGAGATGACCGATGCCGCCCGGCGGCTGATCCGCGAGGCCTGGCGCGCGGGGCGCATCCTGGCCCTGCACCATCCGTGGGCCGGCTACCCGTCGAGCCTGGCCGGCGTGGTCGGCCGCTGGCACGATGCCGGCGACCCGCGCGGCCTTGCGGATCACGTCGCCGTCAGTGAGATGTCCGGGGCGGTGCCGGTCTACGTCCCCGCCGAGCTGCTGCCGCTGCTGCGCGCCCAGCCGGTGCAGCTGGCGGCGCACAGCATTCTCGGCTTGTGGCGTGGCATCGCCGTCCGGCCGCTGGAGCCGGTACGGGTGCCGGCGCGCGGACGCCGCCGCGGGCGCTGAGCGAGGCGCAGAACGAGGGCCGGCCCGCCGTGGCGGCGGACCGGCCCATCGGTCGAGCGCGGGAGCGTCAGACCGTCGAGGAGCGCGCCTCCGGCTGGGCACCGGTGTCGTACTCCGGCGGCGGCACGAACCGGGTCTGGACCCAGCTGGCCAGCGCCAGCAGGACGACGATCGTGACCGCCAGGCCGATCCACACGGCAGCGCCGCCCACGGCGGCGATGTTGCCGACCACGATCCCGTACCACTGGAAGTCGGCGTCGCCGAACGTGGTGTTGGCGAAGCCGAGCTCGCCCATCACCGGCAGCAGGAACGCCGCCCCGAAGGTGATGAACACGCCGTTGATGAAGCCGCCGACCACGGCTCCCACCCGGCCGCCGGTGGCGTTGCCGAACACGCCGGCCGTGCCTCCGGTGAAGAAGTGGGGAACCATGCCGGGCAGGATCAGGGCCAGGCTCAGGCCCAGGCCATCGGTCAGGCCCAGGACGCCCAGGCTGATCAGGCCGCCGGCGAAGCTGGCCACGAAGCCAACCAGGACCGCGTTCGGCGCGAACGGGAAGGTGATCGGGCAGTCGAGGGCCGGGACGGCGTCGGGCACGATGCGGGCCGCGATGCCGGCGAAGGCCGGCACGATCTCGCCCAGGATGGTCCGCACGCCGAGCAGGATGACGGCCACGCCGGCCGCGAAGGTGAGCGCCTGGGTCAGGCCGAAGACGACGAGGTCGCTGCCGCCGGTGATGGCGGTGACCTGCTCGGCGGTCGCCACCTGGGCGTACCAGACGCTGAAGATCGCGTAGATCACGATCATCGCCACCGCCGTGGCGACCATCGCGTCCCGCAGGAAGTTCATCGTCTTCGGGAAGGTCATCTCCTCGGTGCTGCGCGAGCCCATGCCGGCGTACTTGCCGGCGATCGCCGCCGCGATGTAGCCCAGGGTCCCGAAGTGGCCGATGGCCACCGGCTGGTTGCCGGTCACCTGGCGCATGAACGGGTGGGCCAGCGCCGGCATCACCACCATGACCGTGCCGAGCAGCAGCCCGCCGGCGATCACGTTCTGGATGTCCACGATGTCGGCCGCGGTCAGCACCACCGCCAGCATGGTGGCCATGAAGAAGATGTGGTGGCCAGTCAGGAAGATGTACTTCAGCGGGGTGAGGCGGGCCAGCACCAGGTTGGTGACGAAGCCGACCAGCATGACCCAGGCCACGGTCACCCCGAACTCGCCCGCCGCCTGGGCGGTGATCGCCTCGTTGGTGGGCACCACCCCCTGGGCGCCGAACACCTCGAGGATCATGGTGCCCAGCGGGGTCAGCGCGCCGACCACCGCCCCGGCGCCCACGCCCAGGATGACGAAGCCCAGGATGGCCTTGAGGGTGCCTCCGATCACCTCACCGGTCGACTTGCGCAGCGCGACCAGGCCGACCAGCACGATGAGGCCGAGAAGCAGAGCGGGCTTGCTCAGGATCTCCTCGACGATGAATCGAACGATGCCGCCAATGACGTCCATCTGCTTGTAGCTCCTCCGGTGCGGTCCGCCTCACGGCGCCCGCGATCTGCACGAGAGCCCCCACTGCTCCCTTGGGCGGGTCAGTTCCCCTCTCGCGGGCGATCGAGCGCCTCTCGCAGCTTGCGTTCGATCTCCCCCTTGTCGATGAAGTTGTGGATGGTGATCAGCTTTCCCTTCACCTGGCCGATCTGCTCGGCCAGCTCCGACGAGGTGATGACGATGTCGGCGGTGGTGCCCATGCCGCGGGCCATGCTGATATCCGCCACCTCGACCTGCGCGTCATCCACGCCAATGGCCTTCAGCGCGGCCTCGGTGTTCATCCGCAGCAGCAGCCCCGTTCCGAGCCCCATGCCGCACACCGTCAGGATCTTCAAGCTATCCCGTCTCCCTTCTGCTCTCTAGCTCTGCCCCCGCGACTCCCCAGGATCCGGCCGAGCGACGATCTCCATCACCTCGTCGACCGACGACGCTCCGAGCAGCCGGGTGCGCCGCGCATCGTCGGCCAGCAGCTCCGCCAGCTGGCGGAGCGCGTCGACGTGCGCCTCGTCGTTGGGTGCGGCCATCCCGATGACCAGTGTCACCGGGTCGTTCTCCGGGTGCCCGAACGCGATGGGCGGGTCGACCGTCAGCAGGCTGAAGGCGACGTCCCGGACCGCCGGGCTGGGCCGGGCATGGGCGAGCGCGATCCCGGGCGCCAGCACGATGTACGGGCCGTACTGCGCCAGGACGGCCAGCATCTCGTCGGTGTAGGCGGGATCCACGCGGCCGCCGGCCACCAACAGGTCACCACAGCGGCGGACGGCGGCCTCCCGATCGGGGTATGCCTCGGCCAGCGCGATCGCCCTCCGATCGAGGACGTCGCTGAGCGCAGGTGACGCGGTCGCCGAAGCGTCGTCGCCCATCGGATGGGATGCTACCCGTCCCTGTCAACGGCGCGACAGGGCCATCCGGCACCACTCGTCGGAGCCGAGAGTACAATTCCGAGCGTGCTCCGGCGCCGACTGCCGCGCGTCCCGAGCCGCGACCGAACGAGGCAGCAGGATTCCTGAATGACAACCATCGAACGATCCACCTGGGCGACCAAGGTGGGGCTGGCCCGGATGCTCTCCGGCGGGGTGATCATGGACGTGGTCACCGCCGACCACGCCCGGATCGCCGAAGAGGCGGGCGCCGTGGCGGTCATGGCCCTGGAGCGCGTGCCGTCCGACATCCGCAAGTTCGGCGGCGTGGCGCGCATGAGCGACCCCAAGCTGATCGAGGAGATCAAGGCCGCGGTCAGCATCCCGGTCATGGCCAAGTGCCGGATCGGTCACATCGCCGAGGCCCAGATCCTGGAGCAGCTCCAGGTCGACTTCGTCGACGAGTCGGAGGTCCTCACCCCGGCCGACGAGGAGCACCACATCGACAAGCACGCCTTCCGGGTGCCCTTCGTGTGCGGCTGCCGCGACCTTGGCGAGGCGCTGCGCCGCGTCGGCGAGGGGGCGGCCATGATCCGCACCAAGGGCGAGGCGGGAACCGGCAACATCGTCGAGGCGGTGCGCCACATGCGGGCCGTGATGAAGGGCATCCGCGAGCTGTCCGGCATGCGCGAGGACGAGCTCTTCGCCGCCGCCAAGGAGCTGCGCGCGCCACTCGACGTGGTGAAGCAGACCGCCGCGCTGGGGGAGCTGCCGGTCCCCAACTTCAGCGCCGGTGGGGTGGCCACCCCGGCCGACGCCAGCCTGATGCGCCAGCTCGGCGCGCAGGCCGTCTTCGTGGGCTCCGGCATCTTCAAGAGCGAGCAGCCGGAGCGCGTCGCGCGGGCCATCGTGATGGCCACCACCCACTACGACAACCCCGAGATCCTGGCCGAGGTCAGCGCCGGCCTGGGCGAGCCCATGCGTGGGCTCGAACTGTCCGAGATCCCGGTGGAGGAGCGGCTGGCCGTTCGCGGCTGGTAGGACGCGGGAGACGGAACCCATGGCGCAGCCGGCGCCGTCCGTGGAACACCGGAGCGCGCCCCGGATCGGGGTGCTGGCGCTGCAGGGTGCCGTCCGCGAGCACCTGGCCGCCATCCGCGACGTAGGGGCCGAAGGCGTGGCAGTGCGCCTGCCGGCCGATCTCGAGGGGCTCGACGCGCTCATCCTGCCCGGCGGCGAGTCGACCACCATGCGCCGCCTGATCGACCGATACGCCCTGCGCGAGCCGATCCTGGCCCTCGCCCGGCGCGGCGCGCCGATGCTCGGGACCTGCGCCGGCATGATCCTGCTGGCCGGGCGGCTCACCGACGGCGAGGCGCCGGTGCTGGGCCTGCTGGACGTCGCAGTCGAGCGCAACGCCTACGGTCGCCAGCTCGAGTCGTTCGAGGCCGACCTGGAGATACCGGTCCTGGGACCGGAGTCGCTGCATGGAGTCTTCATCCGCGCCCCGGTCGTGGCCGAGGTCGGCCCCGGGGTGGAGGTCCTGGCCCGCGACCCGCAGGGGCGGCCCATCGCGGTGCGGCAGGGACGGGTGCTGGCCACCGCCTTCCACCCCGAGCTGACGGCCGATCGCCGGCTGCACCGGCTGCTGGTGGAGCTGATCTCCTCGTGACCGGCGGCGGCGCGATTCGGGCCGCGCGCATCACCGACCGGCAGGCGCTGGTCGAGCTCTCCCGGCGGGTGCACGTTGCCCCGGACAGCTACCGGCGCTCGCTGGGCGTGCCGGCGCCCAGCGCCAACCTGCCACGCATCAGCCTCGCCGCCCTGATCCCGTCCTGGCTGCCGCTGCGCCACCCATCGGTCCACCTGGTGGCGGAGGCCGATGGCGAGCTGGTGGGCTCGTGCCGGGCGGTCGAGGAGCCCGGGCGCGACGACTGGGTGATCATCGAGCTGGATGCCGCGGACGGGCCCATGGCCGGCGAGATCCGCTACGCCCTGCTCCGGGCGCTGGTGGAGGAGGCCGCCCAGCACGACGTCACGCGCTTCCACGCCGCCTGCTCGGACGTGCGCGAGAACCTGGAGCTGTTCGGCCAGCTGAGCTTCATGGCCTACGCCCAGGAGGAGATCCTGTACCGTCCACCCGAGGCCGCGCGCGGTCCCGGGTCCTGGATGCGGTCGCTGCTGCACCGCGACGGCTCGCAGGCCGATCCCTCGACGGATGGGCTGCCGGACCTGCTGCCGGCCGGGGCGCCGGACGCATGGCACCTGTTCGACCTGTGGTCGCACGCCACGCCGCCGGCGATCGCCCGGGTCGAGGGCTACAGCGCCGCCGACTGGGAGAACGTGGCCCACGAGGGCGTCGTCCCGCGCACCAGCCTGAACCCGCTGCTCCACTTCTCCGGCGTCCAGGCGCTGCTGATGCCGCACGATCAGCGGGCCGGCGGCTTCGGGCAGCACGGCAGCTGCCGGGAGGGGCCCCACTACCTGCGCTTCCTGGTTCGCGAGGGGATCGACGGGGCATCGTTCTTGCGTGCCGTCCTGGCGGCGGTGGGCGTGGAGGCGCTGGGTGCAGGATTCCTCTCTCCGGTGCGAACATACGAGACAACGGGGCTGCGCGCGGCATCGGCGGCCGGCTTCGAGCCGATCGGCCGGGTGACCCTCCTCGTTCGCGAGGTGCGCGCGGCCGTCCGCCAGCCGGCCATGGTTCCGGCGATCTGACCGCATGCCCATGGAGGCCGAGCGAACGACGTGACCCGCCTGGAGACGACCGACGACCTGGACGCCCTGATGCTGGCGCTCCCGGAGGAGATCGTGGCCCGCCTGCGCGGCTTCGCCAACCGGGCCGACCTGCTGGAGGTGGTCATGGACCTCGGCCGCCGGCCGGAGGCCCGCTTCACCCACGGCGAGGAGGTCCTGCTGGACCGCGAGATCGCCGAGAGCGACATCGCCCACGTCATCGATCACATCGGTGCCTTCGGCGACGACAACCGGGCCGGGATCGAGCGCACCCTGCACCGCATCAGCGCCATCCGCAACCGGGCCGGCAAGGTGGTCGGGTTGACCTGCCGCATCGGCCGGGCGGTGTTCGGCACCATCGACATCATCCGCGACATCGTGGAGGGGGGCCAATCGGTCCTGCTGCTGGGACGCCCCGGGGTGGGCAAGACCACCATGCTGCGCGAGGTGGCCCGGGTGCTGGCCGACGACCTGGGGAAGCGGGTGATCGTGGT
>JBOGSY010000029.1:0-12568 GCA_050691915.1 Candidatus Limnocylindria bacterium
GAGCAGGGTCAGGCCGCTCATCGGGATGGTGTACCCCAGCCAGACCAGGCCGATCCCGACCACGATCTCGGCGGCGCCGATGACCATCCAGCGGGTGATCATCGGCGTCGGGCGCCGGCTCAGCCAACCGAGCCGGACGGCCTCGTCCTCCAGCCGGCCCTTGACCTGCGACAGCGCCTGGTTCAGGCCCCACAGCCGCTCGCGGGCCAGCACGCCGCCGACGGCCTCGCGGCGGATCGTCTCGTACGCCTCGGACTGCGGGCCGGCCAGGCGGCCGGTGCTCGGCCCCGCCTCCCGCACCTCGACGGCCGGATCGGTCAGGGGATCGGGGTCGTCGTCACTGCGGGCCTCCGCGACGCGGTCCAGGTTGCGGAAGCCGATCAGGCCACGGCTGGCCAGCTCCACCAGGGTGGTGTTCACGCTGTGCGCGGTGGCCCTTCCTGTGCGGATGACGGTCGCCAGCGGTGCCGTCATGCCGGCCGGTGGGCCCGCCATCAGGATGGACGGCGAGTCGGTCAGCTCGGGGTCGTCCCCGTAGCGGCGCCAGGCGGTGTAGGCCATTCCCAGGGTGAGGAGTAAGACCAGGATCCCGCCGGGAATGCCGAGCATGGAATTGACCACCCGGAACAGCTCCAAGCGTCCGGTGGCCTGGGGAGTTATCGCCGCGTCGATCGCATCAACGGCGACGATCAGGCCGCCCTCCAGGGCGCCCTGGCGGATGGCCGGGATCAGGACCTGGTCACGCAGCACCTGCTGGTCTCCCTCCGGCAGGTAGACGGCCTTGAATCCGCCCCCGGCGTACGTGCTCAGCGTGCCGTGCTGGAACGAGGCGTCGTCGAAGCTGAGCAGCACCACGAAGCCGTCATCGAAACCGGCGCGCCCGATGCCCCAGCGGTCGATCAGGGCCCGCCGCGTCGGCCAGGTTGCTCTCGTCGCCGGCGGATGGCTCGATGCGCAGGTAGAGGACGACCTCCGCCCCGGAACGGGCCTCGATCTGGTCGATCCGGTCCTCCAGCGCCGCCTCGACCGGCGGCGAAACGGCGCCTGCCGGGTCGTAGACCGCGCGGCCCTCGACCGGATCCGGAAAGGAGCTGGTGCCGGCGCCCAGGGAGCCGACCACCTGCGGGACGACCAGGGCTCCCACCACCAGCGCCACGGCGGCCATGGTCGAAAAGGTCCAGCGCATCACGCCGGCAGGATACGCTGGCCGCCACGCCGTATCGGCCGGCTGGCACACGACCTGCTACCCTGTGGGCTCCTTAGGGGCGTGGCAGCGCAAGGCGCCGGTGAGCGTCAGCGCAACCGCTACGAACGATCCCGGGCCGTACCGCGGCCCGAGCCGCGCCTCACGAACCCGCACGGAGCACCTCATCTTGCATCGACGCGTCGCGGCGCACTGCGCCGCGCTGGTCGCGATGGCCGTCGTCGCCGCGGCGACCCTCCATGGCTCGGTCGGCCCGGCCGGGGCGGCGGAGACTCGCACCCCGGACAGCTGGCCCGCCCCCGCCACCATCGCCGCCGTCACGCCGGAACCGACACCCGCCCCGCCGCCGGATCCGGCGGTCGACGGGGTGGCGAGCAACTACCCGGGGACCGCCGGGTTCCCGGGACAGCCGGTGGTCGCCCTCCCCGGGGCGCTGGGCGGCAGGTACACAGGCCAGGTGGTGGGGCATGTCACGGTCTGCGCGGACCGCTGCGCCCGGGTGGCGGTGGTCGACTGGTGCCAGTGCCTCTGGGGCACGGCCGACCAGCGTGTCGTCGACGTCTCCCACGCCGCCTGGCCGCTCATCAGCGACGAGCCGCTCTCGCGCGGGCTGATCGGGGTCCGCCTGATCCTGGACGACCCCGCGCTGGCGGCTGCCTGGCGCGACGCCGCGGGCTGAGACGACCTCAGGAGCAGCTGATCCCGACCGAGTCGGGCAGCGCCGGCAGCCCGGGGATCCGCTCCGAGAAGGTGAGGACCTCGCCGCCCTGCAACGGGCCCGCCACCACCGAGCGCGACCGAATCAGCCGCCCGCCGGAGTCCAGCGCATTGAGGCGGCACTTCGCGAACCCGCGGGCGGTGCCCTCGTTCTGGACGCGGTAGGTCACCATGGCGCCGTCCGGGGCGGACGCGGCAACGGCCAAGACCTCGCCCCGGTAGGGGCCCACCCCGCGCATCGAGAGGCTGGCCCAGATCGCCAGCGCCGCCACGCCGGCGATGATGGCCACCACCATCGTCCCGTGGTACTGCGATGCCGACGGGGTGGCCATCCCCGCCCGGTTGCAGGCCCCGCAGATGGACTCGTCCGGCCCGACCTCGCGACCGCACTTGTAGCAGCGCCGCATGGGCCGTGGATCGACAGGAGCCGGCTGCCGGCTCATTGAATCACCCTCAGGCCCGATCCAGCCGCTCGCCAGCCTCGATCCGGACGGCCAGCCAGTTCTCCTGGGGGGCGAGCGGGCAGCTCCAGCGCGGGTCGTACACGCATGACGGGTGGTAGGCGTAGTTGAAGTCGAGCACCAGCTGGTCGCCGGACGAACCCAGGTCGGCACCCTTGGCCGAGTCCCATAGGTAGCGGCCGCCGCCGTAGGTCTCGCTTCCGCCGGTCGCGTCGCGGAACGGGATGAAGAGGCCACCGGCGTACTCGTTCAGCCAGTAGACCGCCATCCGGCAGGCTACGCCGTCGACGGCGAAGTCGACCCAGCCGATGCGGTTGAAGGGCATCTGCGCCCCCTCCCCGGAGCGCGGGACGTCGAGGGCAGGGGCATCCGGGTCCGGCTCCAGCCGCGCGGTGAAGCGCAGCCGGGGGTCGTGGCGCCAGTAGGCCAGGCCGCGGAAGTCGCGGCGGTCCGCGGCCGGGACCGGCGACGAGGGATGCTCGGCGAAGAGGCGGTCCTTGGCGGCGCGGAAGTGGACCAGGCGCAGCGGGAGCGCCCGCCGGTCGCGGCGCATGCCGTCGTACAGGGCGGCGACGCTGCGCCGCCAATCGGCAAGGTCGAGATGATCTGACATGGGTCGTGAACAAGGATACGGGCGGGGCGCCTCAGGCGCCGCCGCCCGTATCGGTCCAGCCGGGGCGGCTATACCAGCCCGTTGTCCTCCAGCCACTCCGCTGCGACCTCGGCGATGTCGCGGTTCTGCACCGCCACCTCCACCCCCAGCTCGGTGAGCGCCTCGGTGGTCATCGCCGCGCTGACCTCGTTGAGCGTGGCGGAGAAGTCATCCGGCGCGGCGTCCAGGAACTCGGTGCGCACGACCGGTGCGATGTTGTCGGACGGCTGCGTCTGCTGGTCGTCGGTGAGCACAACGAAGTTGAACTGTGCGATCGCGGGCTGGGTGCTGCATAGCTCGGCGACATCCACCACCCCATCGTTCAGGGCGGTGGCGATGGGCGCCTCGCAGGCGGCCAGCGGCTCGATCTCCAGATCGGCGAATGGAATGCCGTAGGCGTCCTCCAGGGCGCCGGCACACAGCTCGTTGGTCTCACATTCCGGCGGCAGCCCCCAGACCAGCTCGGTCGCCACCTCGGCCAGATCGCTCATCGTCTCGAGGCCGTACGAGTTGGCCGTCTCCTGGGTCACCACGAACGCGTTCTGGTCCTGCGCCGGCGTGAAGTCGAGCGCCGTCAGGCCCTGCGCCTCGAGCGCAGCCTGCAAGTCGGTGAACGTCTCCTCCGGGTCCCCAGATGCGGTCCCGCCGAGGAAGGTCAGCTCGCTGCCGATGTATTCCGGCATCAGGTCGATCTGACCGCTCTCGATGGCTGGCTGGGTCTGCTGGCGGGTCCCGATACCCAGGTTGCGCTCGACGGTGTAACCGGCAGCCTCCAAGGCCTGGGCGTAGATCTCTGCCATCAGCTGCGACTCGTAGAAGCCCGCGGAACCGATGACCACGGTGGGTTTCTCGGCGGCCTCGCTGGGGCTGGCGCCCGGGCTCGTGCTGCTGCCCTCACCCGGGGTGCAGGCGCTGACCACCAGCGCGAGCACCACCGCCCCGAGGGCAAGCATGCGGTTTGTCCGCATTGGGTCCTCCTTAGGTGTGCGTTTCTACGTTTGGGAACTCACCAATGAACATACGCACGCCGGTGACGCTGTGTTCAAACCGGCGCGCTCGCGCAGTCTAGCAGCGTTCATATGAAGGCCCGATGTAGCCGTCATGGCTCGGCCGCGACTCACGACGGACGCGGCAGCGCCGCGCGCTCAATGCGGCGGTCGGTGCCACGCAGCCCCGGCGAAAGGGTCCGCCGCTGCAGCCCGGCGAAGGCGAGCTCGGTGGCGATCGCCAGGAGGGCCACGAGCACGGCGCCGGCGAACATCTCCTCGAAGCGACGCTGCGCGATGCCGTCGATCAGGTAACGCCCCAGCCCGCCCGTCCCGACCACTGCGCCCAGGGTGGCGGTGGCCACGACCTGGACCGCCGCCGTGCGCAGGCCGGCGAGCACCACCGGCAGGGCGACCGGCAGCTCCACCCGGCGCAGCACCTGCCAGGGGGTCATGCCCATCCCGCGGGCCGCCTCCACCAGCTCGCGGTCCACCCCTGCGAGGCCGACGTACGCATTGGTCACGATCGGCGGCAGCGCCAGGGCGACCATGGCGATGCCGGTGGTGACCTCCGCCGCCTCGCGGCGCAGGCCGATCTCGACCAGGGGACGGCTGAGCAGCAACCAGGCGATGACCAGGATCGCCAGGGTCGGGATGGCGCGCCCCACGTTCGACGCGTTGATCGCCAGGCCCGCCAGCCGGCCGGTGTGCCCGATGATCAGGCCGACGGGCAACGCCACCGCGGTGGCGACCGCCAGCGGCACGCCGGACAGCACGAGGTGCTCCCCGATGCGCACCGGGATGCCGTCCACCCCGGACCAGTTGGCCGGGTCGGTGAACCAGGCGGCCACCGCGGCGATGAACTCCATCGGCTCAGGTCCCCGTGGCCCGCGCGCGCGCCCAGGGTGTGAGCGCCCGCTGGAGGAGGGTCAGTCCCAGGTCGGCGGCCACCGCCAGGGCCACGGCGCCCAGCGAGCCGACCAGGGTGGCGGTGAAGAAAAAGCGGGCAAGCCCGATGTTCACGATCAGGCTGCCCAGGCTCTGGAGGCCGATGAGCGCGGTCACCGTCACCAGGCCGACCGTGGTGACGGTGGCGATCCGCAGACCGGCGATGATCACCGGCAAGGCGACCGGCAGCTCCACCCGCCATAGCCGCTGCCACGAGCCGTAGCCCGTTCCCTCGGCCGCCTCGATCACGTCGGGCGGCACTCCGTCCAGGCCTGCCACGATGTTGCGGACCAGGATGAGGATGGTGTAGCTGACCAGCGCGATCTCGGCGGTCAGGATGCTCTGGATGCCGGTGAAGGGGATGAGCAGGCTGAAGAGGGCCAGGCTGGGGATCGAGTAAAGCGTGCCGGAGACGGCGAAGACCGGCGCGCCCAGGCGGCGCCAGCGCCGCACCATGAGCGCCAGGCCGAAGCTGATGACGAAGCCGATGCCCACCGCCAGCACGGTCAGCACCACGTGATCCACCGTCCGCTGCCCAATGTCGTCCAGGTTGCGGACGATCCAGTCGAGGTCGATCAGGGGCTGTCCCTCGATCATGGCGCCGGCCCGCGCAGCGCTTCGCTGATGGCGTCCACGCTGATCAGGCCCAGGACCGCCTCCCGCCCGTCCACCACCACGCCCAGCTGCACGCTGCTCGAGAGCATGGCCGACAGCGCGTCGCGCAGCGTGGTCTCGGGCTGGACCGTCGGCGCGCCGGGCGTCGCCGCGTCCGCCGGAATTGGGCCCGCGCCCTCCAGGTCGTGTCGGTCGATCCAGCCCAGCGGCCGGTGGTCGTCGTCGACCAGCAGCGCGTAGTCGAGCGCTTCCACCTCATCCACCCGGACGCGTGCCTGCGCCCGCTCCTCGCCCGCGCGGACGATGACCGGCTGGAGCAGGGGCAGGTCGCGAACCCTGGCCAGCGACAGCCGCTTCAGCCCGCGATCGGCGCCCACGAAGCGCTCCACGAACTCGCTGGCCGGGTTGGCCAGGATCGCCTCCGGCGTGTCGTACTGGGACAGGATGCCGCCGCGCTGCAGGATGGCGATCCGATCGGCCATCTTGATCGCCTCGTCCACGTCGTGGGTCACGAACACGACCGTTTTGCGGACGGTGGCCTGCAGCCGAAGGAACTCGTTCTGCAGCCTCTCCCGGCGGATGGGGTCCACCGCGCCGAAGGGCTCGTCCATGAGCATCAGCGGCGGGTCGGCCGCCAGCGCCCGCGCCACGCCGATGCGCTGCCGCTCGCCGCCGGACAGGGACGCCGGGTAACGAGGGCCGTAGGCGGTCGGGTCCAGGCCCACCAGCTCCAGCAGCTCTTCGACGCGCTCCCGGATGCGACCCGCCTCCCAGCGCAGGAGCTGCGGCACCACGGCCACGTTCTGGGCGACGGTCAGGTGCGGGAAGAGGCCCACCTGCTGGATGACGTAGCCGATCCGGCGGCGCAGCTCGACCGCGGGCAGCGACATGACGTCCCGGCCGTCGATGGTGATCCGTCCGGAGGTCGGCTCCACCAGCCGGTTGATCATCTTCATGGTCGTCGTCTTGCCGCAGCCAGATGGGCCCACCAGCACGCAGATCTCCCCGGCCGGGATCGTCAGCGACAGGGCGTCGACCGCCGGCGGCGTCCCGGGCGGTCCAAAGCGCTTGGTGAGCTGCTCCAGGGCGACGACCGCACCGCCGGCGCCGGCCGGGACGGCTGGAGGGTCGGTCGTGGCGGCGGCTCGGGAGGTCACGATGGAGATGATACGGAGGCCGCATCGGCGAGGCGCCAGATACGGATGACCGTGTTGTCGTAGGCGCGTACCAGGTCCGGCGAGGTGGAGAAGTCGGTGGGTGTCAGGCAGTCGCCCGGCCGCCCGGCGTCCAGCAGGTAGTCCGCGCCCAGCTGGCGCATGAGCTCGACCGTGCGGCCGGCGTCGCCGGCGCAGTACATGTCGTGCACCTGTGCGGCGCGCAGGTCGGGGTCGAAGCCGAGGTTGGCGACGTAGGGCGTGTAGGTGAGCAGCCGCAGCCGCCCCGCCGGATCGGTCGGGGAGTTCAGCCAGCCGTCGGTGGCGAAGACGGCATCCTCCGGCGTGTTGGTGGCGATCCAGTCGGCCGCCTGGAGGCCCCAGTAGTCGATCACCTGCTCGCGGTTGAGCGCCGTCCAGCCGCTGACCAGCAGCGGGGCCGGCACGCTGAGCGCCAGCACCACGGCGACCGCCGGCCATGGCCAGCGCCGGATCAGCCAGGCCGCCAGGATCGCGACCGCGATCCACATCGCCTGGAAGTACTTGTTCATGTCGAAGGCGACCACGCTGACCTGCACCACGTTCGGGATGGCGAAGAGCGCGACCACCCAGGCGACCAGGAAGAGGCGCCACGGCGTCGAGCGCATGACGACGGCGGCCACGGACAGCGCGAAGGGGATCCCCAGGTTGGTCGCGTAGAAAAAGGCGACCGCCCATGGACCATCGGCCATGGGGGCCGACTCCCAGCCCAGCACCCATTTCAGCGACCCTGAGCCGCGAGCGTTGGCCAGCGCGGCGGAGGCGAACGGCACCGCCAGCAGCAGCGGCGCCAGCAGGGTGAGCGCGTTGGCCGGTGCGTCCCGTTCGAGCAGGCGCCCGGCCACGGCCACGTAGATCAGCGCCAGCAGCAGGAAGGCGGGAAAGAAGAAGAAGTGGAAGGGTGCCAGCAGGGCGCCCAGCAGGCCCGCCAGGCCGATGACCAGCGGACGATCGCGCCAGCCGGTGGCCCGGGCACGGGCGGAGGGCAGGCCCGCCACCAGCAGCAGGACGGCGCCGACCAGGATCGGCAGGCCGGCGGCCGTGGCCCGGTGGACGAGCAGCCCGGTGCCCATCACCGACGGTATTCGGAAGTGCGGCCAGGCGGGCTCGTCGTGGACGTCGTACCAGAAGTTGTCGTAGGAGTTGTTCACCATCAGGCCGATGGGGTCGCCGTAGCCCAGCGCGATGTCGCTCACCCACCGGACCCAACCCAGGCCGCCGCCGAAGATCACCAGGGCCGCTGCCAGCAGCGCCGCTCGCCTGGCGCCGGGCCGTCGCAGCAGCTGGCGGGCCAGGCCGTGGACCAGCAGGGCCAGGGCGCCGGCCAGGATGGCGGACGAGACCACGAAGGCGGGGACCGCGAAGATCCCTGCGGCGCGCGCCGCGATGGCGGCGTGGAAGTCGGCGAACCAGTGGTAGACCAGCGGGGCGCCGGCGAAGTAGGGCACCTGCGGCGGGAAGTTGGCCGCGTTGAGCGACTGGGCGATGGAGAGGTGCACCCCGAGGTCGCTCCAGTTCGACCCGCCGGCGGCGATGCCGGTCTCGGTGGGCTTCCACAGGCCGGCGTCCAGCACCAGCCCCACGAACGCCGCAGCGAGGGCGGCCAGGGCAAAGGCGACCCGTTCGCGTCGCACGGCCCGCGCGGCGGCTCGAGCCTCGTCGCGCAGCCGCGCCCAGCCGCCGCGCCAGGCGACCACGGGCAGCGGAACGGCCAGGGCGGCCACCACGGCGAAGATCGTCCAGCGCTCGTAGCCGCCGGTCGCCACGGAGAGCCAGTAGACGAGGTGGGCGGAGATCGCCACCGACAGGACCACGGCCAGGCCCAGCCGGCCGGTGGCGGGGATCCGCGGCCGGGCCACCCCGATCAGCGCCCAGCCGGGCACCACGAAGAGCATCGGCCAGGCCGCCAGGATCGCCACGGCCGGCAGCAGCCAGGCGGCGAGGAGCAGCGCGCCCAGGATGGCCGCAACGGCCGCGCCGGCGGCCGGGAAGCGCTCGGAAGCGGTCATCGGGGCCGGATCATAGCCGACCCCCGGGGCGCGGGCCGCGCCGGCTCAGCTCGAGGTGCTGGAGGTGGCCAGCCGCGGCATCGGCTGCCGGGGATCCAGGAGCGCCACGATCCGGTCCACCTGGGCGGGGGTCAGGACCTCGTCGCGCAGGATCCTGGCGGCCAGCCGTTCCAGGTCGGCATGGACGTGGACTCCCGGCCGCTGGCCTGGCTCCCAGCCGATCTCCGCGCCCCGCGACGGGATCAGGCCGGCCTCGACCGCGGTGGGCAGGGTGGCGCGCTCCAGGAAGAGCTCCAGGCGGTGGCCGGCCAGGCGCGCCTGGTGCACCGGCTGCGCGTCCCAGGGTATCCACGACTCGGTGGAGCCGTTCCAGCGGTACCAGTGGCCGTTGCGCTTGCGGAAGCGGCCACGCAGCTCGGCCAGGGTGATCGTCCAGGTGCCGCCGGGACCGACCACCACCGCGTCGATGGCCGGCCGGCCGGCGACCGCGACATGGCGGAAGCAGTGGTACGCATCGTCCAGGCGGCGGCTGAGGGCGGCCGCAGTGCGGTCACCGGAGAGCGCCGCCAGGCCGCGGAAGGCCAGTCGACCGGATCGCTGTTGAAGAGGGTGCACGATCATGGCGGGCGGTGCATCGAGACAACGGCTGAGGCCGTCCAGTCTAGCGCGGCGGCCCCCGACCGCCTAGGGGACAATCGGACCACGACTGCTAGGATGCAGGTCGTGGATGAAGCGCACATCAAGACCCCTAACGCCACTTTCGCGCCCGGCGCCGAGCTGGAGCGCGCCGTCAGCGTGCTGCTGGCCGAGATCGGCGAGGACCCGGATCGCCAGGGGCTGGCCCGGACGCCGTCCCGCGTCCGGCGGATGTACGGCGAGCTGACCGAGGGCTATCGGACCGATCCCGACGCCCTCATCAACGGCGCCTGCTTCGACGTTGACTACGACGAGATGGTCGTGGTCCGCGACATCGAGTTCTTCAGCCTGTGCGAGCACCACCTGCTGCCGTTCTACGGGCGGGCGCACGTCGGCTACCTGCCGCGCGGCCGGGTCATCGGCCTGTCCAAGATCCCGCGCATCGTTGACATGTATGCCCACCGCCTGCAGCTGCAGGAGCGGATGACCCAGCAGGTCGCCGACTTCCTGATGGAGCGCCTGCAGCCCAAGGGGGTCGCCTGCGTGGTGGAGGCGACTCACCTGTGCACGGTGATGCGCGGGGTGCGGAAGCAGGAGGCCTCCATGGTGACCAGCGCCATGCTCGGCACCTTCCGCCGCGACGGCCGCACCCGCGGCGAGTTCCTGACCCTCATCGGTCGCTCGTCCGACCGCCAGGCCTGAGCCAGAGGCCGGGTGCCCGGTATCATCCGGCCCATGCCCTACGCCCCGCTCCTGTCCGAGGCTGACATCGCCGCGGTGCTGGAGCGGCTGCCGGACTGGACGCGCGAGGGAGAGTGGCTCTCGCGCACGGTGCGTTGCGCGTCGTTCCGGGCGGCCATCGATCTCGTCAACCGGGTGGCCGACGCGGCGGAGGCCGCCGACCATCACCCCGATATCCAGATCGTGTGGCGGCGGGCCACCTTTCGGCTGACGACCAAGGCAGCCGGCGGCCTGACCCAGCGTGACACAGGCATGGCCGCGGAGATCGACCGCCTGGTGGGGGATCGGCCCGGGTGAAGGTCGGGCTCATGCTGCCGCTCGGCCAGGACGACGCGCGGGGCCGGCCCCTGGCCTGGGACGAGCTGGCCCGGATGGCCGTGGCCGCCGACGAGGGCGGGCTCGACTCGGTGTGGGGCGCGGATCACCTGGTCTTTCGATCCGACGGCCAGCTGAGCGGGATCCACGAGTGCTGGACGATCCTGACCGCGGTTGCCGCCGTGACGCGTCGGGTGACGGTGGGTCCCCTGGTGCTGGCCCTGCCCTTCCGCAACCCGGCGCTGGTCGCCAAGATGGCCACCACCCTGGACGAGGTCAGCGGCGGGCGCCTGGTGCTGGGGCTCGGCTGCGGCTGGCACGAGCCCGAGTTCACCGCCTTCGACTTCCCGTTCGACCACCGGGTGAGCCGCTTCGAAGAGGCGCTGGAGGTGCTGGTTTCCCTGGTCCGTAGCGGCACGGTCAGCTACGCCGGGCGCTGGCACCGCGCCGACGCCACGATCCTGCCGCGCGGGCCGCGAACGAACGGGCCGCCGATCCTGATCGCCGGCAAGCGGCCGCGGATGCTGCGCCTGGTCGCCCGCCACGCGGACGAGTGGAACGCCGCCTGGTACGGGCCTCCGGAGGGGGCGGACGAGCTGTCGGAGCGGGTGGCGCGGCTGCGCCAGGCGTGCGCCGCGGAGGGACGCGATCCGGCAAGCCTGGCGCTCAGCGCCGGCATCTTCGTCACCTTCCCGGCGCTGATGACCGATGCCGACGAGCGGCCGCCGAAGGACGCCATCGCCGGGAATGTCGAAGAGGTGGCACGCGCGCTGGCCGGCTACGCCCGGCGCGACATGGACCAGGTGATCGTCCACCTGTGGCCGCGCACCGCGGAGGCGGTGGCGCGGCTGGCGGAGGCCGCCTCGCTGGCCCGCGGCCTGCCGGCGGACGCGCGCGGGTAGAATCGGCCGCGGATGAACGACGCCGAGCGGACGACCCCCATCCGCGTCCTGATCGCCAAGCCCGGCCTGGACGGCCACGATCGCGGCGCCAAGGTGCTGGCCCGCGGCCTGCGCGACGAGGGCTTCGAGGTGATCTACACCGGCCTGCGCCAGACCCCCGAGATGATCGTCGACGCCGCCGAGCAGGAGGACGTGGACGTCATCGGGATGTCCATCCTGTCGGGCGCCCACATGGCCCTCCTGCCGCGCGTCGTCGAGCTGGCGGGCGAGCGGGGCATGGACGACGTCCTGATCGCCGCCGGCGGGATCATCCCCGATGCCGACGTCGCCAAGCTCAGGGCTGCGGGGATCGCCGAGGTCTTCGGGCCGGGCACCAGCATCGGGCAGATCGCGCGCTACTTCCGCGAGAACGCGCGTCGCCGCGATCCGTGAGCGCCGCGGCGCGGACGTGAGCGAAGTGCTGGCGGAGCTGGCCGGCGGGGAGCGGCGACCGCTGGCCCGGCTGCTGACCCGGATCGAGGCCGGCGACCCGACCCTGCGCCCGCTGCTGCCGGGCCTCTTCGCCGCCGGCCGCGGGGCGCACCTGGTCGGCGTGACCGGGCCGCCGGGCAGCGGCAAGTCGACACTGGTCAACGTGCTCATCGGGGAGTGGCGCCGTCGCGGGCGGCGGGTGGGGATCCTGGCCGTCGACCCGTCGTCCCCGTACACCGGGGGAGCGATCATGGGCGACCGCATCCGGATGATGGAGCACGCCGCCGACCGCGACGTGTTCATGCGCTCCATGGCCTCCCGCGGCGAGCTGGGCGGGCTGGCCGCCACCACCTGGATTGCGGCCGCCGCGCTGGATGCCGCGGGGTACGACCCGGTGCTGATCGAGACGGTCGGCGCCGGGCAGTCGGAGGTCGAGATCGCTCGCCTGGCGGAGACGACGGTGGTGGTGGAGGTCCCCGACATGGGCGACGAGGTGCAGGCCATCAAGGCCGGGCTGCTGGAGGTGGCCGACCTGATCGCCGTCAACAAGGGAGACCGTCCGGGTGCCGACCGGGCGGCGCGCCAGCTGCGGGCCATGCTCTCCACCGCAGGCGGCCGCGTCACCCGCCGCCCGCCGCCCGTACTGGTCACCACCGCGACCAGCGGCGAGGGCGTGGCGGAGCTGGCGGACGCCGTCGACGCGCATCGGTCCACCGCC
>JBOGSY010000030.1:0-12549 GCA_050691915.1 Candidatus Limnocylindria bacterium
CCGCGGGGCGACGGCGGCGTCGTGGTCACCACCCGGTCGCCGGGGTGGACGCCGAGCGCGTCGAGCATCTCGTCGAGGTCGCGCCCGACCAGCATCCCGAGGACCCAGTGGCGGGTGCCGGCCACGTCGAACTCGTCGGCGAGCGTCGCCGCCACCGTGGCGGCACCGTCGGGGTTGTGGGCACCGTCGAGCACGAGCAGGGGCGCCCGGTGCAGCACCTCGAACCGCCCGGGCAGCCGCAGTCCGGTGAACGCCTCGGCCACCACGTCGGCGTGCAGGGCCCGGCCGAAGAACGCCTCGGCCGCGGCCAGGGCCACCGCACGCTGGGCCGCCAGCCGCTCCTCGAGCAGGGTCCGCTCGATGCCAGTCAGCATCCTGGCCGCCGGCGTCGCGCCGGCCGGCTCCAGCTCGACCTCGACCGGTGGTGCGGGCGGCTCCACCAGCTCCGGCTCAGGCTGGAAGGCCCGCGCGCGGCCGGCCACCTCGTCCAGGCGCTGCTGGACGCGGGCGGCGGCCTCCAGGGCGTCCAGCAGCTGCCGCTCCGAAGCGGCGGCGATGGCCAGCCGGCCGGCGTCGGTCGGTACGAGGATCACCGACGGGCTGCGCGCCAGGCGGATGAGCTGGATCTGCTCGCTGCCACGAAGGCGTGCGGGACCGATCGCCCAGCCAAATGCCCCGAATCGCGGGCGGACGCGAGCTGCGCCCTCCCCCAGCAGCGGGACGCGGGTCACCGCGCCGCGCACCAGGCCGAAGCGGCGGTCGCCGCCCAGCCAGCGGAGGCGCAGGGCCGCGACCTCCACGTCCAGGCGGACCGAGAACGGGACCAGGGCCAGGTAGATGGCCAGCACCGCCACCACCAGCCCGGCCGCCACCAGCCCGACCCCGGCCGCCGCGCCGACCACCACCCCGCCGCCAGCGGCCACGGCCCCGCTGGTGAGCAGCAGCGCCGGCGCGGCCAGCAGGCGCAGCGGGGCGCGCGCCAGCGGGACGCGGGCGATCGAAATGGTCGAGCGGTCCGGCATGGGCTACGCCTTCTCGGTGACCCGGTACTCGAGGTACCGCCCGGTCATCAGCCGCGTCTGGGCGTCCAGGGCGGGCAGGTTGCTGAAGAAGATGCCCACGAACGGCAGCCCCAGCCACTGGACGTAGGACAGGACGCGAGCGGGCAGCCCCCACTCGGCGGGCCGTGACGGCACGATCCGGTGCTCGACCCAGATCAGCACGGCCAGGGCCACCAGCGCGATCGAGAGCATGGTCGAAGCGTAGACCGGCAGGTTCTGGCCCAGCGTGGTCTGCGCGAACGCCGGGTTGATGATGAGCGGGACGGTCGCCCCGAACATGACCACGAACGGCGCGATCGCCCAGTTGATGTGCTCGCCGAACAGGTTGGCGAGCCGCCAGGCACGCGAGGCCAGCGGGATCTCGGGGTGGCTGATGGCGTTGCTCACCACGTACGGGATGTCCGTCACGCCCCACGCCCAGCGCCGGGCCTGCAGGTACTGCGTCGCCAGCGAGCGCCAGTAGCTGCGGGCGCGGACCGCGTCCCCGTAGATCGGGATGAACAGCGGGACGGCGCGGAAGCGGTCGCCGTAGGTGAAGTAGCTCTTCCAGTAGAAGCGGCTGTCCTCCGGGATCGCGTCCGTCGCCCAGTAGCCCACCTCGTGGACCAGGTTCAGGGTGGTCGAGTAGGAGCCGAAGCTCTGGAGCTTCTCCGGCAGCACGCTGCGCCACATCTGCAGCTGGGTGAGAACGGCCGCGAACAGGCGCAGCAGCATGGGGGCCTGCCAGATGTTGTTGTGGAAGTACGGGATCGGCTGGTAGAGCTGCGTCTCCCGGTTCGCATCGGTCAGGTGGACCCAGGTCAGGTAGGTGAAGTACTGCGGGTGGACCCGGTAGTCGGCGTCCAGGTCGGTGACCAGGATGCGGCGCGGGTCCATCCCGCGGTCGCGGACCAGGAGCCGGTACAGGTAGCGCCCGCCCCAGGCCATGGCGCTGCTCTTGCCGACCACGATCCCCGGCTCCAGCGGATCCAGGACGTGAATGAAGTCGGCGAACGCGTGGCCGAACTCGCGGCGCAGCGCCTCCACGTTGGCTCGTCCGTCGGCATCGGTCTCGCGGGTGATGATGGCGCAGATCTTCCGCTCCTGCGGCCAGTCGGCCTCCGCCAGGGCCCGCACCGTGTAGCGCAGCTTGTCCAGCGACTCGGTGTAGGTCGGGATCAGCGCCAGGTGGACGTACTCGCGCGAGGAGGGCGGCGGCTCGGGCAGGGCGTCCAGGGCGTCCAGGTCGGCCAGCTCGCGCTCGATGGCCGGTCGCTCACCGGCCCGCGCTGCCCCCGCGACGATCCCCAGGGCACCGCTTGGACGACCGCTCAGGGCGGCCAGCCGGCGCAGCAGCGCCTCGCGCCGGCCGGCCGGGTCGTCCAGCGCCGCGATCCGGGCCCGCCAGTCGACGGCCAGCACCCGCCGGATGCGCCGGAAGGCGACGATGACCGCGCCGGCGAACCAGAGGGCGCGACACAGCCAGTAGAAGTCGAAGCTCAGGACGAAGTAGGCCACCAGCCAGGGATAGCTGAAGCTGAGCCAGATGGGACCGATGATGATCGCCCAGCTGATGATCCCGGGCACCATCTCCAGCAGTCGCTGGAGCCAGTGGAGTCGATCGTCGTCGTGCGGCTCGGACATCTGCCCTCGTCCGGGTCGCGGCGGCCGTGGCGTCCCGACGGCCGCCGGATGGTTCAGTAGACCGGCGTCAGCCAGTCGCGATAGTCATCGAGGCGGCCCCGGACCGCGTCGAAGTAGACATCGTGCAGCTGGCGGGTGACCGGTCCGGGCCGCCCGGCCCCGATGGGCCGGCGGTCGATCTCGACGACCGGCGAGATCTGCGCCCCGGTGCCGCACAGGAACACCTCGTCGGCGGCGTACAGCTCGGTGCGGTCGATGGTTCGCTCCTCGACCGGCAGCTCCAGCCGCTCGCGGGCGACCGCCATCAGCCGCCGGCGGGTGATCCCCTCCAGGATGTTGTCGGTCACCGGCGGCGTGACCAGCCGGCCCCCCTTCACCACGAACAGGTTCTCGGCGCTCCCCTCGCTGACGTGGCCGTCCTGGGTGAGCACAATCGCCTCGTCGAAGCCGTTGAGCTGCGCCTCCGACTTGGCGAGCGCCCCGTTGACGTAGGCGCCGGTGATCTTGCCGCGAGCCGGGATGGCGTTGTCATCGGTCCGGCGCCAGGTGGAGACCTGGGCCCGGATCCCGCCCTCGGTGTCGATGTACTGCCCGAACGGCACTCCGAAGATCACGATGTCGGCGTCCAGGTTGTGCAGCCGCACGCCGATCGTCTCGCTCGACTTGTAGATGATCGGGCGGATGTAGACGTCCTCGCGCAGGGCGTCCCGGCGCAGCATCTCGATCGTCCGCGCGGCCAGGTCCTCGGCGGTGTGCGGGACGTCCATGAACAGGAAGCGAGCGGACGCCTTGATGCGCTCGAAGTGCGGGATCAGGTCCAGCGCCCAGAGCTGCGACTGGTCGGCGTTCCAGTAGGCACGGATCCCCTCGAAGACGGCCGTCCCGTAGTTGAATGCATGGGTCATGACGCTCACGCGCGCATCGCGGAGCGGGACGAGCTCGCCGCGGAAGAAGGCCCACAGCTCCGGGGACTGCTCCCCGTGGGCCGCGGCGGTGCGGGTTCCCTGCTTGAGCACGGATCGCTCTCCTCGTCGTGCTGCCATGTCGGGGTCTGCACCGGCACCTGGCCGGCCGGTCCAGTATACCCGCGCTCCCCTCTCGGACGGTTCGCCGGGACCGATGATTGCGGAATCCGTGGCCGGTCAGTGGATCGGCGTGGCCCCCGCCCCCAGCGGCGTGAAGAGCGCCAGGTAGACATAGACCAGGTACAGCGGTCCGCCGATGAGCAAGGTCCATGCCGACAGGCGCCCGGAGCGCAGCATGGTTCCGAAGATCAGGAAGGTGGCCAGGAAGGCCACCCCGGCGGAGGCGAAGCTGATGGCGCTCTCGCCGGTGAAGGTCCAGGTCGTGAAGAGCAGGCCGAGGACCGTCGGCAGGCAGCTCTGGAAGACCATGGCACCGGTGATGTTGCCCATGGCCAGCGTGTCCTTGCCGGTCCGGACCCAGAGCACGCTGTTGAACTTCTCGGGCAGCTCGGTGGCGATGGGCGCGATGATCAGGGCCAGGATGGTCGGGTCCAGCCCGATCTGGTCGGACAGGTGGCTGACCGCTCCCACGAAGACCTGGGCGCCCACGATGATCAGGGCCAGCGCCACCAGCACCTGGCTGACGATGATGCGCATCCGCGGCGCCGATTCGGACGCCTCCCATTCGTCCTCCTCGCCGGGCAGGATGTCCACGTCCAGGGCGTGGGGACGCGCCACGCCGGGCAGGCGCGTGGCGTGCAGCCGGTTGAGCTCATCGGGGTCGCCGGGCTCGGCCTCGTCGCGGAAGTGCATCCGCACGTACACGCCGTAGGTCACGACCAGGATGCCGGCGGCCACCCACTTCAACCAGCTGATCGGGTCCGGCAGGAAGGCGCTACCGATGGCGATGGCGTAGCCCACCACGAAAAAGGCCACGTCGCGGCCCAGGATCCGGACGTTCACCCGCATGTCGGTCGTGCGCCGCCCGCGACGGGCGAAGATGATGATGGCGGTGCCGGTCACGAACATGGCCAGGGTGGAGAGCATGAACGGCGCGCCCAGGATGGCGCCCACCCCGATGGCGTGCGATGCCTCGGTCTCACCCCCGAAGACCAGCGGGCCCAGGATGGCGATGACCGGGATCAGAGTCTCCGGCATCGCCGTGGCGACCGCTGCCAGCACGCTGCCGACCGCACCCTCGGCCAGGTTCAGCTTGTGGCCGAACCACTCGATGCCGTTGGTGAACAGCTCGGCCGCGACCAGGATGATCGCCAGGGAACCGACCAGCAGGACGATGTCCACGCTTCAGCCTCGCAACGCAGTGGGGTCCGAACGGGGGGCGGCGCGCCGTCCTACGGGCGGAGGTGCTGGGGGGCGTAGGGCAGGAGCGCGACGTGCCGGGCACGCTTGAGCGCCACGGTCAGCATCCGCTGGTGGCGCGCGCAGGTGCCGGTCTTGCGGCGCGGCTCGATCTTGGCTCGCTCGGACAGGTAGCGGCGGAGGCGGTTGACCTCCTTGTAGTCGATCGACTCGGCCTTGTCGACGCAGAAGTTGCAGACCTTGCGTCGCCGCCGGTCTCGGTAGTAGTCCGCCGATTCGCGGCGGGAACGTGCACTTGGCATGGTCGCGGTTCGTTCCTCAGTCGGGTGTCTGGAATGGCTGCGCCGCAAGGCGCTCAGAACGGGATGTCGTCGACGTCGATCGTCTCCTCGGACTGGGCCGGACGCTGCCCGGCTCCGCGGGGCGTGGCCACCGGCGCGTCGGACCGGGGAGCCTGGTCGCCGGACCCGCCGCCGCCGTAGCCCGACTCGGATGGGTCGCGCCGCTCCAGGGACTGGACGCGGGCGAACCGGATCTCCAGCGAGGTCCGCTTCTGTCCGTCCTTGCCCTCCCACTCGCGCGCGCGCAGGGCGCCCTCGGCGAAGACCTTGTGGCCCTTGCGCAGCCGCTCGGCGGCGCGCTCGGCGGCCTGGTCCCAGAGCTCCACCCGGAACCACTGGGTCTCCTCCTGCCACTCGCCGTCCGGCCCGCGCGAGCGGTCGTTGACGGCGACCCGCAGCTCGGCCACCGCCTTCCCGCTGGGCGTATAGCGCAGCTCCGGATCGGCCCCCAGGTTGCCGATGATCATCATCTTGTTGAGAGTCATGGGTCAGCGCTCCTCGTGCAGCCTAGGCCCGCGCGGGCTCGGCCTCCTCCGGCTCCCCCTCGTCCTCGTCCTCGGCGGCCTCCTCCGAGGTGGCGGCATCTTCCGACGTGACGTCGGCGGCGACCTCGGGCGCGTCCGCCGGCTCCTCCGCCTCGTCGCCCGCCATATCGGCCTCAGCCGGCACCGCCGCGGGCGCCAGCTCGTCCTCGTCCAGGGCGCCGCGATCCTCCAGCACCGTGACCAGGTGCCGCAGGATCTCCTCGCTGATCAGCAGGCCACGCTCGATGTCGCGGATGGCGGACGGCGCGATATCGAAGTGCAGCAGGAAGTAGCTGGCCTCGCGAAAGTGCTGGATCTCGTAGGCCATCCGGCGCTTGCCCCACGGGGACACCTTGGTCAGGGCGCCCCCCGCGTTGACGATGGCGCGGGTCACCTTCTCCACCGACGACTGGAGCTTGTCGTCCTCCAGGTCGGGGCGGAACAGGAGCATCAGCTCGTATCGGCGCATATGCCGTTCTCTCCTCTCTATGGGCTTGCGGCACCGTGGCATGGGGCCCGAAGGGTGCGGCAGAAAGGAGCCCAGATGTACATGAAGCAGCCTCCGGCGGTCGGAGGCGCCGGCTGAGTATACGCCCCGGCGGCTCGGCACGCCAGCCGCGCATGGCACGAGTCTTGAAGGGGTCGCGACTTATACTCACCGGCACGATCCACCGCCCCGGAAAGGGACATGTCCAATCCGATCCTGATCTGCGCTCCAGGCGACGAGCTGCGGGGAGAGCTCGAGGCACAGCTCGCCAATGTCGGCTACGCGACGCACAGCGTGACCACGCCGGCCGAGGCGGTGGCCGCGCTTCGCGACGCGCCGATCGACCTGGTCGTGGCCGAGGGGCTGGCGGTCTCGGGCGCCATCGGCCGGATCCGCACCGCCGCTCCGGTGCCCACTCCCATCCTGGTCGTGGCCCCGGCCGGCGACGTGGAGGCTCGCATCGCCTTCCTGGAGGCCGGGGCCGATGACGTCATCACCGCCGGCTTCGCGCGGCGCGAGCTGGAGGCGCGGGTCGAGGCCCTGCTCATCCGCGCCGGCCGCATTCGGCCCGAGGCGGCGCGCGGCGACCTGCCGGCCGGGGAGATCGTGACCTTCTTCTCGCCCAAGGGCGGGGTCGGCACCACCACCCTGGCGGTCAACACCGCCATCCTGCTGGCCGGCGGCATCGCCCAGGCCCATGGATCGGCCCGGGATGCGCCGCCCGTGCCGGCCGCGCCCGGCTCGCGCGTGCTGCTGGTGGACCTGGACCTCCAGTTCGGGCAGGTCGCGACTCACCTCAACCTGACCCCCCGCTTCGACATCGGTGGCCTGGCCGGCGACGAGCCGGCGCTGGCGGACGTTGAGCTGGCCGCGAGCTACCTCACCGCCCACGCCTCGGGCGTCCAGGTGCTGGCCGCGCCCACCCACCCGGACGCCGACTTCCGGGTCGCCGCCGAGCAGATCGACCGGGTGATCGCCCTGCTCCGGCCCCGGTTCGACCACATCGTGGTCGACTGCGGGTCGCGCCTCGACCCGCGCACGCTGTCACTGCTGGAGCAGGCCACCATCCACGTCTTCGTGATCTTCCCGGAGATCGGGGCTCTGCGAGCCACCAGCCTGCTGCTGGGCTTCCTGGCGGAGACGGTCACCCTCCGGGCGCGCACCCATTTCGTCGTCAACCACATCTTCCCCAAGGAGCTGCTCAAGACCCGCGACATCGAGAACCTGCTGCGCTCCAAGCCGGCCGCCGAGATCCCGTACACCGAGGTGGAGATGATCCGCGCCGTCAACGAGGGCGTGCCGGTGGTCAGCAGCCATCCCGGCTCGCCGGTGGCGCTGGCCCTGCAGAAGGTGGCGCAGGCGGTCATCGGCATCCAGACCGATGCGGGCCCCAGCGAGCGCGAGGCGCAGAAGCGCAAGGGCATCTTCGGCCGGCGCTGAGCGCGGGCCGGGGGACGATGGTGGTGCCGGAGGAGGGATTCGAACCCCCACGCTCCTTGCGGAGCCGCCGGGTTTAAGCCGGCCGCGTCTGCCGTTCCGCCACTCCGGCGAGGGGTGGAGGCGACGACGGGAATCGAACCCGTGTACGCGGTTTTGCAGACCGCTCCCTGACCACTCGGGCACGTCGCCTTGGTCGCCTGCTGGCTGCCCCGCGAGGATTCGAACCTCGGTTCACGGATCCAAAGTCCGCTGTCCTACCACTAGACGACGGGGCAACTCGGCCACCGACGAGGCTAGCAGGTCACCGCGGGACGAGCACCCGGCAGGCACAAAAATGGAGCGGAAGACGGGACTCGAACCCGCGACCCTCACCTTGGCAAGGTGATGCTCTACCAACTGAGCCACTTCCGCCCGTTTGCCCGATGCGCGTCGCCGAACGTGGTGCCGAGGGTCAGAATCGAACTGACGACACCCGCCTCTTCAGGGCGGTGCTCTACCAACTGAGCTACCTCGGCCCGTCAGGCGGCGGCCTTCGCTCGTCGCCGCGTATCGGCTTCCGACGATAGCACAGGGCCGGATCGAGCGGCAACCGACCGGCCCGGAGCTGCCATCAAGGTGAGCGCGATCGCCTAGATGGCGGCGGTGGGGTCCTGGCCGAACTGGCCGGCGACGTTGCGCAGGGTGGCGATCCGCTCGGCGATGGGCGGGTGGGTGTCCCACATCGACTTCGCCCGCTCCTCGAAGGATTTGATCGGGTTGACGATGTAGAGGTGCTGGGTGGCGCGGTTGGCCACCTCCAGCACCTCGGGGTCATCGGCGATGGTGCGCAGGGCGCGCGCCAGGCCCAGCGGGTTGCGGGTCAGCTCCACGGCGCTGACGTCCGCCAGCGACTCCCGGCTGCGGCTGACCGCCAGCTGCACCATCCGGCCGATGATCGGGGCCACGATCGCCAGGACGATCGCGATTACGAACAGGATCACCGCCGCTCCCCCGCCGCCCCGGTCGCGGTCCCCACCGCCGCGCCGGCCACCGCCCCAGAAGGTGAAGCGCAGGAACCAGTCGGCCAGCAGCGCGATGGAGCCCACCAGCACGCCGACCAGCAGCGCGAAGCGGATGTCGTAGTTGCCGATGTGGCTCATCTCGTGGGCGATCACGCCCTGGAGCTGCTCGCGGTCCATCTTCTCCAGCAGCCCGGTCGTGACCGCCACCGACGCGTGCTGCGGGTCGCGCCCGGTGGCGAAGGCATTCGGGGCCGTGTCGGCGATGACGTAGACCTTGGGCATGGGCGTCCCGCCGGCCAGGCTCATCTCGGTCACCACGTTGACCAGCTGCTTGACCTCATCGGGCGGATTTGCGACCGATACCTCCCTGGCCCCGGACGACAGCAGCACCAGCTTGTCGCCGCCGAAGTAGGAGCCGATGCTCAGCACGGTGGCGACCGCCAGCGCCACGGCCACGCCCCAGATCCCGAAGCCGGTGGCGTACCCGATGGCCGCGCCCAGCAGGGCGAGGACCAGCGAAACCACGAAGACCAGGATCCACGAGTTGCGCCGGTTGCGGCCGATCTCGCGGTAGAACGTGGTCGGCGCCGGGCGTGCGCTCATCGCGGCCCTCCGGCCGTGCCGGGCATCGGTCCAGGCCCGCCGTCGGTCAGCTGCTGGTGCGCAGGTTGACCTCGGGAACCGCGGCGTCCGCCTCCTCGATCTGGAAGTAGTCGCGCTCGCGGAAGCCGAACATGCCGGCGATCAGGACGTTCGGGAAGGTCTGGATGGAGGTGTTGAACTCACGCACGGTGCTGTTGTAGTGCTGCCGGGAGAAGCCGATCTGGTTCTCCGTCGTGGTCAGCTCCTCCTGGAGCTGGAGCACGTTCTGGTTGGCCTTGAGGTCGGGGTAGTTCTCCACCAGCGCGAACAGCTGGCGCAGGGCGCCGGTCAGGAAGTTCTCCGCCTGCGCGCTCTGGGCCGCGCCGGCGGGTCCCGCCTGCTGGGCGCTGACGGCCTGGTTTCGAGCCTCGATGACCTGCGTCAGGGTCTCCTGCTCGAAGTCCATGTAGCCCTTCACGGCGTTGACCAGGTTGGGGATGAGGTCGTGCCGTCGCTTGAGCTGGACGCTGATCTGGTTCCAGGCCTCGTCGACCATGTTGCGCAGGCGGACCAGCGCGTTGTAGACGACGATCAGGAAGACGACGATGACGGCGAGGATCGCGAGGATGATCCAGACGGCTTCCATCAGGCGGCTCCACGCTGCGGAGTGGACGGTCAGATGCTAGCAGGGCGGATGGGCGCCCGGTGGTCGCCTGGTGGGCGGTGAGGGGCTCGAACCCCCGACCTTCTCGGTGTAAGCGAGACGCTCTGACCAGCTGAGCTAACCGCCCAGGGGAAGCCTATCAGGCGGAAGGTGGTGCCCAGGCCGGGACTTGAACCCGGATGAGTTGCCTCATACGCCCCTCAAACGTACGCGTATACCAATTCCGCCACCTGGGCATCTGTCGAGGGTGGTACCGAGGGAGGGACTTGAACCCACACGACCGTAATGGTCACTAGGTCCTGAACCTAGCGCGTCTGCCTATTCCGCCACCTCGGCCCGTGCCTGACCGGAGCCTTCCGGCCGGGCGCTCCGATCATAGCATGGGGCTAGAGGGCGCTGAAATCGACCAGGTTGAGCAGGCTGAAGAGGACGAACAGGATCGCCAGCACGACCGTCAGGCGGAAGAGCGTGCGCTCGATCCCGCGCCGGCTGCGGTAGGCCGTGACCTCGCCGCCGAAGGCGCCACCCAGCCCGGTCCCGCGCTGCTGGAGCAGGATCGAGGCGATGAGCGCGGCGGCCAGGATCAGCTGGGCCACGACGAGCGGTGTCATGAGGCGGCCGAGTCTAGCAGACCGATCCGGATGCCGCCGTCAGGGCAGGAGCAGGGTCCGGCCGGTCATCGACGGCGGGGGCTCCACCGCCATCAGCTGGCAGAGGGTGGGCGCCACGTCGGCCAGGATCCCGTCCCGCAGCCGGGCGCCGCGCCAGTCCTCTCCCACCAGGACCAGCGGCACCGGCGAGGTGGTGTGCTTGGTCTGGGGCGCGCCGGCCTCGTCGCGCATCTCCTCGATGTTGCCGTGGTCGGCGGTGACGACCAGCGCCCCGCCGGCGGCCAGCACGGCCGCGGCGACCCGGCCCAGGCACCCATCCACGATCTCCGCGGCGCGCACCGCGGCCTCCCACACGCCGGTGTGGCCGACCATGTCGGGGTTGGCGTAGTTGACCACGATCAAGTCGTAGCTGCCCGACCCGATCGCCTCGACCAGCCGATCCGTGATCTCCGGCGCGCTCATCTCCGGCGCCAGGTCGTAGGTCGGCACGTCGCGGCGCGACGGGACCAGGACGCGATCCTCGCCCGGCAGCTCGGCCTCCACGCCCCCGTTGAAGAAGTAGGTGACGTGGGCGTACTTCTCGGTCTCGGCCAGGTGCAGCTGGCGCCGGCCCAGGCGGGACAGGAGCGCGCCCAGCGAGTCGATCTCGAGTGGCGGAAAGGCAACCGGCACCGGCAGCTCGGGGCTGGACTGGTACTCGGTCAGGGTGGCGACGTGCAGGTCGGCCGGCCGCCGCCCCCGGTCGAAGCCGTCGAAGCCGTCGAGCGCCAGGGCCCGGGTCAGCTGCCGGGCGCGATCGGCGCGGAAGTTGAGATGGACGACCACGTCGCCGTCGTGAATGCCGTCGTGCCCGTCGAGGACGGTGGGGCGGATGAACTCGTCGCCCTCGCCGCGGGCGTAGGCGGCGGCGATCGCGTCTGCGGCACGGGCGGCCCGCTCCCCGACCCCGTGGACCAGGGCCTCCCAGGCCAACCCGGTGCGCTTCCAGCGGCGGTCGCGGTCCATGGCGTAGAACCTGCCGCTGACCGTGGCCGGCGTGGCACGCCCGGCCAGGCGCGCCTCGAGCCCCGGCACGAGCCCGTCCGCCGAGCGGGGCGGCGTGTCGCGGCCATCGGTGAACGCGTGGAGCAGGACCCGGTCAGCGGGGAGGCCCGCCCGGTGCGCCAGCTCGACCATGGCCTCGATGTGCTCATCCAGCGCGTGGATCCCGCCGGGACCGATGAGCCCCAACAGGTGCAGCCGGCTGGCGCGCGCCCGCGCCAGATCCGCGGCGGCGCGCAGGACGGGATTGTCGAAGAAGGTCCCGTCGGCGATCGACCGGCTGATGCGAGGCAGGTCCTGCACCACCGGAAACCCGGCGCCCAGGTTCAGGTGGCCGACCTCCGAGTTCCCCATCTGGCCGGCCGGCAGGCCCACGTCCTCGCCCGACGCCTCGAGGCGGCAGTGCGGCCAGTCGCGCAGCAGCCCGTCCCAGGCCGGCATGTCGGCGTCGAGCAGGGCGTTCCGGGCCGGATCGTGGCTCAGCCCGAACCCGTCGAGCACGCACAGGACCACCGGGCGCGGCGGGTCGCCGCGTCCCGTCACCCGCTGAGCTCCGCCGCCGCAGTCGCGATGGCCGCGAACCGCGCGGCGTCCAGCGAGGCGCCGCCGAC
The DNA here is from genome assembly GCA_050691915.1 of Candidatus Limnocylindria bacterium. Lineage (GTDB taxonomy): Bacteria > Chloroflexota > Limnocylindria > QHBO01 > QHBO01 > JBOGSY01. Next base: position 12,272 of record JBOGSY010000030.1, read on the forward strand.
CAGCGCGCCGTCGATGTCCGGCTGGGCGAAGAACTCGCCGGCGATCTCCGGGGTGCAGCTGCCGCCGTACAGGATCGGGACCTCGTGCGCGCCGTCCGGGTCGGCCTCATGGAGGATGGCGCGGATCTGGGCCGCGGCCGCCTGGGCGTCCTCGCCGGAGGCGGCCTCCCCGGTGCCGATGGCCCAGACCGGCTCGTAGGCGATCACCAGGCCGCTGCCGGCGATCCGCTCCAGGCGCGAGATGGCAGCGCGCAGCTGCCGCTCGATGACAGCGGCGG
>JBOGSY010000031.1:0-12529 GCA_050691915.1 Candidatus Limnocylindria bacterium
CTATGCGCGCACCATCCCGCTTGCCGAGCGCTGGACCGATGGCGTGGCCGGCGCCATCCGGCGCAGTGGCCTGCCCTGGCACGTCACGCGGCTGGGCTGTCGGGCGGAGTACCTGTTCGGACCGCTCCCGCCGCGCAACGGCGGCCAGGCGGCCGCCATGGACGACTTCGGCCTGCAGCGCTTCACGCACCTCTACGCGCTCAATCGCGGCGTGCTGCTGACCCCCTTCCACAACATGGCGCTCATCGCGCCGCAGGCGACCGAGGCGGACGTCGACCGCCACAGCGCCCTGTTCGAGGAGATGGCGACCGAGCTGGTCCGCCGCTGACGCAGTGCCGGCGCATCGCAATCGCCGGCGCCTCGTGAGGAACGCCTATTCGCCCGGGGCGAAGGCTTCCAGCAGCCGGAAGCGCTCGCAGACGATCAGGGTGTCGTCGGTCAGCATCCACGCCGGGTCACCCAGCGCGGCCCGGATCTCGTCCAGGTACCCGCCCCAGAACCGCTCGTGAGCGGCCCGCCAGGCGGCGACGGTGGTGAAGCCCTCGCCCTCGGAGATGGCGAACTCGAGGCCGACGTCGGCCATGCGGACGACGGACACCGAGACGGTTTCGATCACGCCGACTGGCTCGTCGTCGATGTCCAACACGGCGAAGCGCTCGCCTGGCTGTGGCAGCGGGTCGCCCTCCCGCTCGTAATCGACCAGCAGGCCGGCGGTGCCGGTCTTCTCCTCGCGCAGCACGGCGTCGACCAGTCGCCGCCGCAGGCCCGTCCCCCGAAAGCCGAACTCGGCCGGCGGCAGGCGCTCGGCTATGCGTCGACCGCCGACAGGAAGCCCCACCACGCGTCGAGCGCCGAGCGGGTCGCGGTCAGGGCGGCCTCCTCATCGGCCTCGGAGGAGGCCAGGGAGGAGATCATCGAGCGCTCCGCCTCCGAGTGCTCCAGGTCCAGGGTCGAGTGGACCGTGAAGAAGCCCAGCGTCCGCGCATCGTCCACGCCGTAGCGGTCGCGCAGGCCGTTGATCTTCTCGGCGGCGACCTCCGGCACCTGGCCCTCGTAGGCGTACAGCGCCGCCACGCCCGCCGCCAGGGGCGCATCGGTCACGGCCGACCAGTAGGTGGAGAGCAGCGCCTGGGTGCCCTCGTTGGGCTGGGCCGCGCGAACGTCCTCGCGGGCCACGCCGATCCCCTCGCCGAAGCGCAGCCACATCTCGGCGTGGTTGACCTCGCCGTGCTCCTCGTCCCACAGGTTGTCGAGCAGGGACTGTCGCACCTCGGCCCGGTCGGAGCGGGTGTGCAGGGCGGACAGCAGCCGCGGGAAGGTGGATTCGAAGGCGTAGTACTGGCGGGCGTACTCCTGGAGCGCCTCGCGGGAAAGGGTCCCCTCGCGCCACTTGGTGTAGAAGGGATGGGTCAGCAGGTGGCGCTCGGCAATGAGCGCGTCGATCCGCTCCAGCAGGGTCATCGGTGGCAAGCCCTCCAGCTCACGATGCGGTCCGCCGTGGCACCGCCTGCCGCGAAGGATAGACCGATGCGTCCCGGACCGCTTGCCGGACCCCGGCGACGATCAGCCGCCGAACCAGCGTGCCAGCCGTTCGGCCTCGAAGCGCTCCTTCTCGACCCGCTGCTCGCCGGATGCCGGGGTCAGCTCCACGGCCGGCGGATCCGCGTAGAAGTCACCGCGGATCATGCTGGCCTCTCCCCCACCCATCTCGACGAAGCACGCGCCGCGCCCGTCGAAGACGGCGCGCGGGTCCTCGCCATCCAGGGTTGCCGCGATCCGCTCCGCCACCGCCTCGCCCTGGCGCTCGGCGAAGAGGCCGGCCTTCGGCAGCGGCATCCCGTTCGACAGGCCGATGGCCGTGCAGTCACCGATGGCCCACACCCGCGCGTGGCCGGTCTCGAGCGTGCCGGCGTCCACGCGCACCCACCCGTCGGCGGCAGCCAGGCCGGCCTCCACCAGGACCGAGGGCACGCGGTGCGGCGGCACCGCCAGCAGCAGGTCGCAGGCGAGCGGCTCAGCTGTCGCGAACTGGACCCCGGAGGCGGTCACCGCCGTGGCGGTGCGGCCGGGCAGGAAGGCGATGCCCCGCTCCTCGAGGCGGGCGTCCAGGGGCACGCAGCCGGCGGCGCCGACGATCGGCAGGGTTATGGGCGCCGGCGTGAAGACGCTCAGGTCGGCGTCGATGCCGCGGTCGGCCAGCCGATCCGCGAGCAGGAGGGCCAGCTCGTAGGGCGCCGGTGGGCAGCTGTACGGGAGCCCAAAGACCCCCACCGCCACCGCCCCGCCGCGGAAGCCGTCGACCGCCGCGGCCACGTGCTCCAGCCCCTCGCGCGTCCAGGCGTTGAGACCGTGCTCCGCCAGGCCCGGTACGGCCTCGGGCGCCTGGCGGGCGCCGAGCGCCAGCACCAGGGCATCGGCCTCCACCGACTCGCCATCCACCACCGCCGTGTGGGCGGCAGGGTCCAGGCCGGTCACCTCGCCCTGGACCACGCGGATGCCGCGCTCCCCGAGCGCGGACAGGTTCCGCTCCCCGTAGGCCAGCGGCGACATGCCGAGGATGTGCCACGTCTTGCGCAGCCCCATCACGAACTCCCGGCGGCGGTCGACCAGCACCACCTCGTCGCGACTCGCCAGCCTGGTGCGCAGCGCGACCGCGGTGGCCACCCCACCGAAGCCCGCCCCCAGGATCAGCACGCGTGCCATGGCGGCAGGGTAGCGCGTTCAGCAGCCGCGCCGGGTGCCTTCAACGCGGCGGTGCTCGCGTTTCTGGGCGGCTGACCGACAGCCGCTCCTCGATCACCCCCTCGGCGGCTCGCGTGCTGGCCCGATCCCCGGTCACGGCCGCCACGAAGGCCTCCCGTTCCAGGGCGAGGACGTGCACCACGGTGGCGGCCGTGACCGTGGCGGTGCGCGGCACGTCGCGCAGCAGGGCAATCTCACCGAACCAGTCGCCGGCCCGCATGCGCCGCACCTGGGTGCCGTCCACGCTGGCGACAGCCTCCCCGCCGGCCAGCACGTAGAAGCGGTCGCCGCCCTCGCCCTGGCGGATGATGGTCGTCCCCGGCGCGAAGCTGCTCGCGACGACATCGCCGGCCACCTGCTCCAGGACGGTGAGGGGCAGCAGCCCGAACATGGGTACGCCGCGCAGCAGGGCCAGCTCGCGGGCCGGGATCACCGCCCGCTCGTCGGCGCGGCGCACCTGCGGCCAGGCCAGCACCGCCGCAACCGGCAGCAGCAGGCCGGTGGCGATGAGCGCCCCACGCACGCCGAACGCCGCCACCAGGAGCGGTGCAGCGGCCGACCCGAGGCCGACGGTGAGCATGGCGATCGCCTCCAGCACCCCGAAGACGCGACCGCGCACCGCGTTCGGGACGCTGCGCTGCAGCAGGCTGAAGCCGGCCACGTCCAGCACGGCATTGCCGGCGCCCACGGTGGCCAGGGCCAGCAGCGCCACGCCCACTGCCGGAAGCAGACCCATGGCCACGATCGGCACGCCCCACAGGACCAGGCCCAGGAAGACGGGCGGCGCCAACCGACGACGACCGACGAGCGACATGGCCGCCAAGGCCCCCGCGAAACCCCCGGCGCCGAGCGTGGCGTTCAGGTAGCCGACCCCCTGCTCCCCGATCGCCAGGAGCTCCACGGCGGCCACCACAAGCAGCACGCTCAGCGAGCCGCGCACCAACGTCTGGAGGCCGAACAGGCCCAGCAGGAGCGCCGCGTGCGGATGGTCGGCCAGCGTGCTCACACCGCCGAGCAGCAGGCCCACCGGACCCGGGCGGCCGCGGTCGACCCGAACGCCCTGGGCTGGCCGCACCCCGGCCACCGCCAGCGCCGCCAGCGCAAAGGCGGACGCCGGCACGGCGAAGGTGAGCGAGGTCAGCCCGGTCGCCACCAGCCCGCCTCCGATGGCCGGCCCAACCAGCGTCCCGATCGCCTCGAGCGTGCTGCTGGCGACGTTGCCGGCCACCAGCTCTTCCGGAGCCCGTGCCAGGGCCGGCATCAGCGACATGTGGGTCGGCCGATGCAGGACCGCCAGCAGCCCGTCGAGCGGCGCAATGGCGAAGACGACGAGCGGCGACCAGCCGGCGAGCGCGCTCCACGCCGCCAGGCCGATCAGCGTCGCCCGCCCGGCGTGGACGCCCAGCAGCACGCGGTGGCGGGGCAGTCGATCGGTCAGCGTCGAAAGGGCCGGGGCCAGGATCGCGGCGGGCAGGGTGCGGGCCAGGCCCAGCAGGCCAACCGCCAGCACGCCGCCCGCGGCGTGGGCGTAGACCAGGAGGGCGACCAGCCAGGCCCACTCGGCCGCCCAGCCCGTCATCCAGGCCAGCTGCGCCCGCCGGATGTCCGGGTTGGCGAACACCTGTCGCAGCGCGGTCGCGGCGGACGCGAGGCTGCGCATCATGGCCGGCGGATGCTACGTCCTGCGCGGGCGGCGGTCCATGCCTCCTACACTTGGGGCATGGCCGCCGACCACGATCCCGGACCGGATGCCGCCGCCGCACGCGGCGAGACGCAGGCCGACGCGGCACGCCGCCCGCTGCGCCTCGGAGGCGCGTCCCTGCGCTTCGGCACGGCGTCGTGGACCGATCCGACCATGACCGCGCCCGGCGTCTTCTACCCGGCGGACGCCACCAACCCGGAGGAGCGGCTGCGCTACTACGCCGACCAGTTCCCCATCGTGGAGGTGGATGCCACCTACTACGCCCTGCCCACGCGCCGGATGGGCGAGGCATGGCTGGAGCGGACGCCCCCGGACTTCACGTTCGACATCAAGGCCCACGCGCTGATGACCGGGCAGCCATCTGAGGTCAAGCGCCTGCCGAAGGAGATCCGCGAGGAGCTGCCGGTGGAGCTGCTCGACAAGCGGCGCATCTACGGCAAGGACCTGCCGGCCGAGCTCCGGGACGCCATCTGGGAGGCGTTCCTGGACGGGCTGGCGCCGCTGCATTCGGCCGGCAAGCTGGGCGCCGTCTTCCTCCAGTACCCGCGCTGGTTCTTTCCGTCCAACGAATCGCGTGACGCCATCGTGGAGGCCCGCGAGCGGCTGGGGGACGTGGCCATGGCGGTGGAGTTCCGCAACGGGTCATGGTTCAACGAGAAAAACGCGGAGCGCACCATCCGCTTCCTGGAGAAGTACGCCATTCCATTCGTGATGGTGGACGAGCCGCAGACGAAGAGCGCGCTCCCGCCCATCGCGGCCGTGACCTCGCCGTCCCTGGCCGTGGTTCGCTTCCACGGCCGGCGGGTCGAGACCTGGGAGGCGAAGAACATCCCCGTGGTCGAGCGCTTCCGCTACCTCTACGACCGCGACGAGCTGGACGAGTGGGTCCCGCGCCTCCGCCAGGCCGCGGCCGCCGCGAGCGACGTGCACGTGCTGATGAACAACTGCTACGCCAACTACGGAACCACCAACGCGCGCGAGCTGGCGGCGCTGATCCAGGAGGAGGCGGAGGCCTAGGCAGGGGCTCGCGCTACTCCAGCGTCGCCAGGTCGCGCTCGATCACCTCGCGGTCCTCGTCGTCCGCGATCTCGGCTGTCGCGGCCCGCGCGCGGGCACGCCACGCCTCGAAGGCGGCGCCATCACCGGCCGCCCGCGATGCGCGCGCCAGGCCCTCGTAGGCGGAGGCGCTGACCCATGGCTCCAGGCCGCCGGCCTCGACCAGGGCCAGGCAGCGTCGGGCATGGTGCAGCGCCGGCTCGCCACGGTCCAGGACGGCGTAGACCCGGGAGCACTGCCACTCCCCCACCGCCAGCCGCTGGGGCAGGTCATCGACGCCGGTCTGAGCCCAGTGCCACCGGGACGTGTGGGCGGCGTGCACCATCTCGTCGTCCTGCTCGGCAGTCCGCGACTCGGTCTCGAGCAGGGTCCAGACGTGGTTGAAGAGGTCCACCGCCAGGCGCCGATGGGTGCCGGCATCCAGGTGGTCGGGCGGAGTCGGGGTCATCGGTGCCTCCTGTGAGCGTTGGTGGAGATGGGCGGACATTACGCCTGGCCCCGGTCTTGCGATGCCATCGCTCCGATGACCTTCAGGCGAGGCGTGCGCCTCAGGCCCGGGCAGGTCCGCGATCTGCGCGGGGCGGGCGGCGTGGCGATCGGCGGCGGGCTGGGTGGCGTCATCCTGCTGGCGATCGTGCTGCTGCTGGGCGGAGACCCGGCGCAGATTCCGGTCGGGGCGCTGGACGGGACCACGGTGGGCTCCGGCCAGGCCGACGACCTGTCCGACGAATGCCGCACCGGCGCGGACGCCAACCAGCGCCAGGACTGCCGGATCGTCGGCTATGTCAACAGCATCCAGGAGTATTGGAACGGCGCCCTGGACGGCTACCAGCTGGCGCCCACGACCTTCTTCAGCGGCGGCGTGAGCACCGGCTGCGGCAACGCGAGCAGCGCGGTGGGTCCGTTCTACTGCCCGTCCGACCGCGGGATCTACGTCGACCTCGGCTTCTTTGAGCAGCTCGAGTCGACATTCGGGGCGCAGGGCGGCCCGTTCGCGGAGGCGTACGTCATCGCGCACGAGTACGGCCACCACGTCCAGAACCTGACCGGCGTCCTGCGCGCGGGCGGAGGCAGCGGGGCGGAGTCGGATGCCGTTCGGACGGAGCTCCAGGCGGACTGCCTCGCCGGGGTGTGGGCCTTCCATGCCGTCAGCACCGGCTACCTGGAGCCGATCACCGCCGAGCAGGTCGCCCAGGCGCTGGACGCGGCCGAGGCGGTGGGCGACGACCGGATCCAGCAGCAGGCCCAGGGTCAGGTCAACCCGGAGACCTGGACCCACGGATCGGCGGAGCAGCGCCGGCAGTGGTTCCGCACCGGTCTCGAGTCCGGCGATGCGGGCGCCTGCGACACGTTCGACGCCGACCCGTAAGGCCCGCGCGTATAGTCCCGGCATGGTGGACGTCCATCCGGGTCGCCCCGCGCAGGTGACCGCGGCCGGGACCATCCTGGTGGTGCTGGGGGCGGGCACGGCCGGCATCGGCCTGGTGCTGCTGGTGGTTGCCTACATATACGGCGACGCCACCGGCCTGCCGGACTGGGTCGACCTCGCCCCCGCCGGGAGCCCCGGCGGACTGGCGAGCCTTGCGCTGGTTGGCCTGGCGGGAGCGCTGTTCGGAGGAGCCCAGGTTGTCTCCGCGATCGCGGTCCTGGGTGGCCGGCCATGGGCGCGCCCGCTGGGCATGGGTGTCGCCGGCGTCGGGGCACTGCTCTGCGTGCTGGGATCGATCCCCCGCGCCGAGGCCACCGGAACGACCGCCATCTTCCTGCCCCTGGTGGCTGCCTATCTCTACGCGGCGGTCGCGCTCGCGCTCAGCGGCTCCCGGTTCCGCGCCGGCTGAATCACCTGGAGGGGGCCGGCGCAGTAGCCGCGGGCGCGGAGACGAGCGGCGGACCGGGCCGCACCCCCACGACCCGGTCCGCGGGTCCCCGGGAGGGGCGTCCCCTTACAGCGAGCGGTCCTGGTGCCGGTAGCCCGGCATCACGCTGTCCCGTACGTCATGCCAGATACCCCCTTTGCATTCGTGGTCGTTGACGTCGACCCGGATGCATGCATGCCGCGTGCCCGACCGCCCGGTCCTGGAACTCCCATCCCGCGCCGAAACGGAATGCGGGGAGGTCGCGTCCTGTTGGCACGACCGTTGCATGAGGCTGCGGTCCAAAGGGGAGGAGAACCGTGGACCCGAAGATCATGCTGGAGACGATCCTGGTCGCTGCCGCCGGCACCACGCTGCTCACCATGGGCGGCCTGCTCTTCGGCCTGCTGCGGATCGCCTCCGGCGGCGGCATCCTGCGGGCGGAGGACTTCCCGGCTCCTGGGGTCGCGCTGCGCGCGCGGCAGGTGGAGGCCAGGATGCGCGCCCGGTACATGCTGCGGGCGCAGGGTGTGGTCGGCCTGGCCACCCGCGCGCATGCCGACGCCGCCGCCGTGCGGTTCACCCCGCAGCGCTTCCTCCCCGAGCCGCTGATCCTTGAGCCGCTGACTATTGAGCCCCTGATCCATGAGCCGGCCGCGACGGTGCTGCCCGGAGCCATCCCGTCCTCTCTGCCCCCGCGGGCCGACGCACGAAGTCGAACCAGGCGCCGGGCGGGGCGCCGGGCCGGCACCCGCTCCAGGGTCGCCGTCTGAGCCAGCACGGGCAGCAGACCAGCGCCAGCGCCAGATCCCGCAGTCACGCCGCAGTCTCCAGCGGCTAGGGTGTGCGCCATGCACATCGCCCTGATCGCCATGAGCGGCGTGCGCGCGGCCAGCGAGGAGCTCAACCGGATCGGCATGACGCTCCCCGGCTTCGTGGAGCGCAGCAAGGTGATCGCCTCGCTGCCCAGCCTCTCGCTGCTGACCCTGGCCGGCATGACCCCGGACGAGGTGGAGGTCAGCTATCACGAGGTGGCCGACCTGCGGCTGCTCGACGAGCTGCCGGCGTGCGACGTGGCCGCCATCGCGTCGTACTCGGCGCAGATCAAGGATGCCTACCAGATGGCGGACCGCTACCGGGCGCTGGGCGTCCGGACCATCCTGGGCGGCCTGCACGTGACGGCGCGGCCGGACGAGGCCGCCAGCCATGCCGACGCGATCGTGATCGGTGAGGGCGAGCTCTCGTGGCCGGCCGTCGTCGCCGACCTGCGGGCCGGCGACCTGCACGAGCGGTACGCCGCCGACGGGCGAGAGTTCAGCCTGGCCGATGCCCCGATGCCGCGCTTCGACCTGCTGGACATCGACCGATACAACCGGATCACGGTCCAGACCCAGCGCGGCTGCCCATGGCGCTGCGAGTTCTGCGCCGCGTCGATCCGGCTCACCCCGTTGTACAAGGTCAAGCCGGTGGACCGCGTCCTCGACGAGATTCGCGAGATCAAGCGCCTCTGGCCGCGTCCCTTCATCGAGTTCGCGGACGACAACACCTTCGTCCATCGCCGCCACAGCAAGGAGCTGATGCGCGGGCTGATCGGTGAGAACGTTCGCTGGTTCACCGAGACCGATGTGGCCGTCGCCGACGACCCGGAGCTGCTGGCGCTCATGCGCGAGGCGGGCTGCGCCGAGATCCTCATCGGCCTGGAGAGCCCGACCGCGGCGGGGATCGACGGCGTGGAGCTGCGGCGCAACTGGAAGCGCGGGCGGTTCGCGGACTACCTTGCCGCCATCGAGCGGATCCAGGGCAACGGGGTGGCGGTCAACGGCTGCTTCGTGCTGGGGCTCGACGGTGACGGGCCGGAGGTCTTCGACGCGGTCGCCGACTTCGTGGGGGAGGCGGGCCTGTTCGACGTCCAGATCACCGTCCTCACCCCGTTTCCCGGGACGCCCCTGTACGACAGGCTGCTGGCGGAAGGGCGCCTGCTCGACCCCACCGCATGGGAGCGCTGCACCATGTTCGACGTCAACTTCCGTCCACGCGGCATGTCGCCCGAGACGCTCCAGCGCGAGCTGGTGGAGCTGGGGCGCAGGCTGTACACCGAGGAGCAGCGAAAGGCGCGACGGAACGCCTTCCACGATCATCGCCGGCGCTTCCTGCGGGCCGCGCGGGCAGAAGGGAAGAGTGCATGACCACGTCCTCGAACCGCGACCCCGCCGGCGCGACCTGGCGGGCCTTCTTCCTGGTAGCGGCGATCTACGACCTGGTGCTGGGCGCGGCCTTCTTCGTCCTGTATGGACCGATGTTCGAGCTGCTCGAGATCGCCCTGCCGAACAACACCGCCTACATCCACCTCACCGCCGCCTTCGTCTTCGTCCAGGGGCTCGGCTACTGGTTGGTGGCCCTGGACCCGGACGACAACCGCGGCATCGTGCGCATCGGCGTGGCCTACAAGTTCGCGTTCTCGGCCCTGGCGCTCTACTACCTGCTCATCGGTGAGCTGCTGCACCCGGTCTTCGCCGTCTTCGGCGGCCTGGACGTCCTCTTCCTGGTCGGGTTCGTGATGTTCCTGCGCCTTCCGCGCCGCCAACCCTGATGGACGCGGCGCCGGTTGAGCTCACCGCCGACCCGCGCTTCGCCCGGCGAATCCGGCGCCTGGCCGCCACCAGCCTGGTGGCGCTGGGCCTGATCTGGGTCCTGGCGGTGACGACCCTGGAGGCGGGACCGGCCGTCGACGTGGCGCTGGCGGCCGGGTGGGTCCTGATGCCCGCCGTCCTGTTCGCCAGCCTGGCTCGTCCCCGCCTGCGCTACGGCCTGGTCGTCCCCGCCTCGCTGGTGGGCGCTGCGCTGCTGGCGATCTGCGTCTACTGGCTCCCGGATCGGCAGCCGGCCGCGGCCGGATGGCTGCTCATCACCATCGGCGTGGCCATGGGCGGCGGGCTGGGGCTCTGGTTCTGGTATCGGCTCGCCCCGGTGCCGGCAGCGCTGGATGATCCCTTCTCCACCGGCCGCTGGGTGCTGGTGGGCACCCACATCGGCCTGATCGTGCTGGGGATCGCGCTGGCCGGCACCTCGCTGGTGTAGCCCGGACCACGGCGGCCAGGGACGGCCGCGCAGCCGGCGGGCCGGGGCGGTAGCGGGTCACGATCAGCTCGCCGGCCCAGATGGCCGGGGATTCAGCTCGACGGAACGATGTTGTGGTTCAGGTGGAAGACGTTGTCCGGGTCGTATCGGTCCTTCAGCGCGGTCAGGCGGGCCAGGGTCTCGGCGTAGTAGGCGTGCCGTACGCCGGCCGCCCCCTCGTCGGACAGGCCGTTGACGTACACCCCGCTGGCGTGCGGCTCCATGGCCGTGGCGTAGCGTCGCGCGCCACCCATCCGTCCCGCGTCCTCGGCCGGGTCCTCCCAGCCGGCCATCACGATGAACTCGAACAGCGCGTCGCGGTGGCTGAAGGCTGAGTCACCGATGCCCACCTCACCGATCGCGCCGCCGTAGGTCTGGAACGAGCCGTTCGGCACGATCCCGCCCTCGTCGGCCGGCCCACCGCGCTGCAGGAACGTGTCGAGCGCCTCGTCGGGCAGGGTGCGCAGGTAGTGGCCCTTCCAGTAGCGACGCATCTGGTGTCGCATCGCCTCGTCGCCGCTCTGCTGGAGCTCCAGGTAGCTGGTCTCCTCGACCACCTCGGCCGCGGGGACCCCGGCCTCGCGCAGCTGCGGAACCAGGGCCCGGCCGTCCTCCGGGTCGCCCACCCATACGAAGCCGACATTGGCCAGCGCCTTCCCGTGCAGCTCCGGCGGCAGGAACGGCCAGTCGGCCGCCGTGCCGATCCAGGCGGTGGGGGTGGCCTGCCGCGGGGCGGCCGCCGAGAACTCGCGGTAGAAGCGCAGCACCTGCGGGCCATGCTCGGCCGGGAAGAAGAAGTCAGCGCTCAGCGCCCGGTCGACGAGCGGGTGCAGGCGGAAGCTGAAACTGGTCACCACCCCGAAGTTGCCGCCGCCGCCGCGCAGGCCCCAGAACAGGTCCTGGTTCTGGGTCTCGCTGGCCGTCAGCCGCTCGCCGCCGGCGGTCACCAGCTCGTAGGCGGCCACGTTGTCGCAGGCCATGCCGAACTGGCGGGCCAGCCAGCCCATGCCGCCGCCCAGGGTCAGCCCGCCCACCCCCGTGTGCGACACGTTGCCCGCGGTGGTGGCCAGCCCGTGCTCCAGGCTGGCGCGGTCCAAGTCGCCCAGCAGCGCGCCGCCGCCCACGTGCGCCAGGCGGCGGTCGGCATCGACCCGCACGGCGTTGATGTGTCCCAGGTCGATCATCAGCCCCCCGTCGGGGACCGCCTGGCCCAGGACGCTGTGACCGCCACCCTTCACGCCCAGCTCCAGCCCGTGGCGACGCCCGAAGGCGATGGCGGTGGCCACGTCGTCAGCGTCCAGGCATTGCGCGATCAGGGCCGGGCGGCGGTCCACCATCGCGTTCCACGCGCGGCGCGCCTGGTCGTAGCCGTCGTCCTGGGCGGCCAGGACCGGGCCACGGTGCTCGCCGCGCAGGTCCGCCGCCGGCGCATCGGGGCGCTGGGAGGAGGTCGTCATGGTTCGGGGTCTCCCTGGGCTGTGGGCTGGCACGGGCTGCAACAACATCTTCACGGGTCCATGGGCCGATGTCCATGCCTTCACCCGGCCTCAGCCCATTTGACGAGCGGCCCCACACGGGGTACACATCGGGCATGCGTATCGTCAATGGACGCCGCCTGACCGAGGTGGACGTCGGCTAACTGACCCGCCTCGCCGCCGAGCATCGTTCGGTGGCGATGGACCTTGGAACCGGTGACGGTCGGTTCGTCCTGGACCGCGCCGCCGCGCAACCCGAGGAGCTGGTCATCGGGGTGGACGCCAGCGCCGCGGCCATGGCCGAGTCCTCGCGTCGAGCATCCCGCTCGGGGAGCCGCAACGCCGTGTTCGTGGCTTCCGACGTGGCGGCCCTGCCGCCGGAGCTGGGCGGCCTGGCCGACCTGCTGACCATCCACTTCCCGTGGGGATCGCTGCTGCGCGCCGCGGTGGCGGCCGACGCGAGCCTAGTGCGCCTGCTTCGGCCGGGCGGCACGCTGCGGCTGCTGGTCTCAGCTGCCAGCCGCGACGCCACCGGGGGCCTGGAGCGCCTGGAGCCGGACGCGGTGGCCGCTGCCTACCGTGGG
>JBOGSY010000032.1:0-12327 GCA_050691915.1 Candidatus Limnocylindria bacterium
TCCTGTGGGGCCCGGGAACGGCGCTGCGCACCGAGCAGGTGCGCGGCTCGCTGGAGGCCCTGTTCATGACTCCCGTCTCGCGGCTGGTGATCCTGTTCGGCCCGGTGGTCAGCCAGGTCGTGTGGGCAATCTGGATGTTCGCGATCGTGGGGGGGACCATGGTCATCTTCTTCGGGGTGGAGATCAGCGGACCGGAGGTCCTGCGCGCGCTGGCGGTGATCCTGGTGGCGGTGCCGGCGCTCTACGGCCTGGGCGCACTGTTCGCATCGGTGGTTCTGCGCTTCGGCGAGGTGGGCGCCATGGTCCAGGCGGTGCGCGGCCTGTTCACCGTCTTCTGCGGCATGAGCTTCCCGATCGTGGTCCTGCCCGAATGGGGACGGGCGATCGCCCTCAGCCTGCCGCCGACATACCTCATCGGCGACCTGCGGGAGGTCCTGCTCATCGGCTCCGACCTGGCCGCCCTGGTCCCCGACCTCTCGATCCTGCTGGCCATGGGCCTGCTGCTGTGCGGCCTGGCGGCGGTCGCCTTCCGCCGGACCGAGCGCTACGCGCGCCGCGGCGGCTCGCTGGCCCAGTACTGACCGGACTGCTCGCGTGACCAACCCGATGACGGCCCTGCGCGCCGATGGCAGCCGGGCGGAGCTGCGCGCCGCGTGGGCGATCGCGCGCAAGGAGCTGCAGATCGCGCGCCGCTATCCGCTCCAGCTCAGCAACGAGGTGCTCCAGCCCCTCTACCAGTTCCTTCTGCCCAGCCTGCTGCTGGGTGCGACCTTCTTCGTCGGCGGCCGGGCGCTGGGGCTGGAGGAGCTGACCGGCACCGGCGACCTGGCCGGCTACCTGTTCCTGGGGATGGTGGTCGGGGGTCTGGTGGGGACCGCCTTCTGGGAGATGGCCTTCGGATTGAAGCGGGAGATGGATGCCGGGACGCTGGAGCCGGCCTGGCTGACCCCGACCCTGCCGGAGACCCAGGTGCTGGGGCGCGCCATGTCTGGCCTCATCATCGCCGGTGCAGCCAGCGCGGTGCTGGTCGGGATCGGGCTGCTGGTCTTCGGCGCATCGGTCTCCAGCGGGCTGCTCCTGGCCCTGCCGGCCCTGGTCCTGGCCGCCTTCAGCATGGTGGGTGTGGGGTACCTGGTCGCCTCCGCCGTGCTGGTCCTGCGCGAGCCGAACTTCTTCGTGGACGCCACCAACTTCCTGTTCGCCATGATCTCGGGCGTCGCCTTCCCGGTCATCGTCCTGCCGTGGTTCATCCAGCCGGTCGCCTACCTGCTGCCGACGACCTACGCGGTCGACCTGCTGCGGGTCTACGCCCTGGGGACCCGGCCGCTGGTCGATCCCGCCCTGGAGTGGGTGGCGCTGGTCGTCTTCGCCGGGCTCACCGTGTGGCTCGGCCGGCTCGTCTTCCTGCGCACCGAGCATCGGATGCGGGTTCGGGGCACGCTGGGCCAGCACTGACCCGTCGGCGGCGGGCGGGGAGTGCTTGAATAGCCGACGCATGGCGAACGATCCACCACCATCACCTCGCGCGGGACGCGACGAGCCTCGTCGCGTGGACCCGCTGCTGGAGGTCAGGGAGAAGCGGCGCGGCAAGCGGATGGGCGACGCCTACGTGCGGATCGTTCGGCCCTTCGAGGACGAGTTCGAGCGCGGCGACGAGGGAACGCTGATCGCCTCGGAGCGGACGATCCTCGCCCGCACCGGCTGGCACAGCGGGCTGCGATCCCTGCGGACGCTTCTGATCGGGCGGCCGATCTCGACCGAGCGGGAGGGGCACGAGCGCCTGACCAAGGTCAAGGCCCTGGCCGTCTTCAGCAGCGACAACATCTCCTCGAGCGCGTACGCGACCGAGGAGATGATGCGGATCCTGGTGCTGGCCGGGATCGGCAGCTTCAGCCTGATCATGCCCATCACCCTGGTCATCGTGCTGATCCTGGCCATCGTGGCCACCAGCTACCGCCAGACGATTAAGGCCTATCCGCAGGGCGCATCGGCCTACATCGTGGCCAGCGACAACCTGGGGACGCTGCCCGGCTTGACCGCCGCGGCGGCGCTGCTGATCGACTACGTGCTGACCGTGGCCGTCTCCGTGTCGGCCGGCGTCGCCGCCATCACCTCCATCGTGCCCTCGCTCTTCCCCGAGCGGGTGCTGCTGGCGGTGGTCATCGTGGGTGTCCTGGCCCTGGGCAACCTGCGCGGGATCCGGGAGTCGGGGACCATCTTCATGGCACCCACCTACCTGTACCTGCTGACCGTGGGCGGCCTCATCGGGTGGGGCCTGTTTCGCCAGCTCGTGACCGGTGACCTCGGCACCTTCGAGGCGCCGGCCGCCTGGCTGGCGGCGGAGGAGGCCACGACCGGCCTCAGCCTGTTCCTGGTCCTCCGCGCCTTCAGCTCGGGCGCGGTCGCGCTGACCGGCACCGAGGCCATCTCGGACGGCGTGCCGGCCTTCAAGCCGCCCGAATGGCGGAACGCGCGGCAGACGCTGACCATCGCAGCGGTCATCTTCGGCACCCTGTTCATCGGCATCAGCTGGCTGGCCAGCTCGATCCACGTCGTCCCGGACCCGACCGAGGAACAGACCGTGCTGGCGCTGATCGCCCGCCACATCGCCGGCGACGGGATCTTCCTGGTCGTGCTCCAGGTCGCGACCAGCCTGATCCTGGCCCTGGCCGCCAACACCAGCTTCGCCGATTTTCCGCGTCTGTCCAGCTTCCTGGCCCGCGACGGGTTCATGCCGCGCCAGTTCGCCTTCCGCGGCGAGCGGCTGGCGTTCACGACCGGCATCCTGGCCCTGGCCGGCCTGGCGATCGTGCTGCTGGTGGCGTTCCAGGCCAGCGTGACAGCCCTCATCCCGCTCTACACCGTCGGCGTCTTCGTCGCCTTCACCCTCTCCCAGGGCGGGATGGTCCTGCGCTGGTGGCGGCGACGCGAGGCGGGCTGGCACACCGGCATCGCCATCAACGGGCTGGGGGCGACCACCACCGGCGTCATCGCCCTGATCGTGGCAACCACGAAGTTCCTGACCGGCGCCTGGCTGGTGATCGTGATGGCGCCGATGCTGATCGCCATGATGCTGGCCATCAGGGCTCACTACCGCTGGGTCGACCGCCAGGTGGCCCTGAGCCGGATCCCGGAGGGCAAGGAGGCGGCGGCCGAGCCGATCGTGATCGTGCCCATCGCCCGCATGGACATGCCGGCGCGCCAGGCCATCGCCTTCGCCAACTCGATCAGCGGGACCGTGACCGCGGTCCACATCACCAACGACCCCGACTCGGCCGCCGAGCTGCGCGAGCGCTGGCCGGAGTGGGCCGGTCGCACGGACCTGGTCGTGGTCGAGTCGCCGTATCGGGCCCTGGTCGGCCCGCTGCTGCGCTACCTGGACGCCCTCCAGGCCCAGGACCCTGACCGCCCCATCGTGGTGGTCCTGTCCGAGATCGTGCCGCGCCACTGGTGGGAGAACCTGCTTCACAACCAGACCAGCCTGCGCCTCAAGCTTCGCCTCTTCGCGCGGCGCAACACCATCGTGGCCGACGTGCCGTACCACCTTGGCGCCGATCGCGGCGAGAGCCCGCCGCGCGTGTAACCCGCTCCGAATCTGCCTCGAATGCGCCCGACCGTCCCGGGCATGGAGATGGAGCATCACCACTGCATCGAGGGAGATCACCATGCGCACTCGTTACCCCGTCCCCCTGCTGGCCACCCTGGCCGCGCTGGTCGCCGGCCTGCTCGTGGCCGGCACCGCCATGGCGGCCACCACCACCCTGACCGCGACGCTCGCCAACGCAGGGTCCGGGGACAGCGACGGCTCCGGCTCGGCCGAGGTCACGATCGACACCGACTCGGGCGAGGTCTGCTGGGAGCTCACCGTGGCGAACATCGAGCCTGCGGTCGCCTCCCACATCCACGTCGGGGCCGCCGGGACCGATGGCGGCGTGGTCGTCCCGCTGGACGTCGACGGCTTCACCGGCTCCAGCACCGGCTGCGGCACGCCCGCTGACGCCGACCTGGACGCGATCGTGGCCAACCCGGCCGGCTTCTACGTGAACATCCACACCGCCGACTACCCGGCGGGTGCGATTCGTGGCCAGCTGGCGGCCTCCGGCACGCCGAATACCGCGCTGCCGCGTCCTGACGGGTCCCCGCTGACCCTGGTGGGAATGCTGCTGGCGGCGCTGGGCGGCGTGCTGCTGCTGCGGCTGGCGTTCAGGCGGGCCTGAGGCCTGACGGGCGGGGGCGGAGGGTCGCGAGCGGCCCCCGCCCCCCCGCTTCAACGACGGATTCAGACCCCAGCTAGGGCACGAACTCCAGGATGTTTATCACGTAGATCCCGTAGGCGTGCACCACCACGCCCAGGAGCACCGCGGCGGTCAGGCTCCAGGTGGCGCGCGCCCGGTAGGTCCAGCCCAGCAGCAGGATCAGGATCGGTACGGCGTCCAGGGCGAACCGGTAGCCGAACTGCGCGAATCCCCAGGAGCCGTGCATCACGTCCGGCGCCAGGACCCCGATGGCGCTGGCCATCGCCACCGGGACCAGCGGCTGGACGTCGCGGACGGACCAGGCCCGGGCCGACCAGAAGACCCACGGGGCGGAGAGGCTCAGCGCCAGGCCGGTCAGGTTCGGGCGCAGGAAGGGCGCCACGTCCACCCACTCGAAGCTCTGCAGGAAGATGGCGTACAGGTGGCGCGGGATGTAGAGCGGCGAGACCAGGCCATGGCGGAACCAGGGCTCATCGGTCACCAGGCCGTCCTCGCCGGAAGGGATCAGCCCGTAGCCGAAGTCGAAGGGCGAGCCGAAGCGGGCGACGTTGTACCAGGCAATCGCCAGGGCCGGGAGCGCCAGGCCGGCCAGCAGCCAGAGGTGGGCGCGGGTGGGACGCCACGAGCCGCGGGCATAGAAGGCGGCGAACAGCGGCAGCGCGAAGCCCGTCGGCAGGCGCGAGCCGGCGGCCAGGCCCAGCAGCAGGCCCGCCAGGACCGGCCACGAGCGACCGATGCCAACGTGCAGCGCCAGGAGCATGAAGAAGACCGCCACCACCTGGGCGTAGTGATGCGTGCCGGCCATCCCGGCCACCCACCAGTGGGTCGTGAACGCGAAGGCGACGGTCAGCAGCTGGCGCGGGCGGAAGCCGACGCCCACCCGGCCCAGCAGCCAGTAGGCCAGGGCGACGTTGGCGGCACCGATGACCGCGCAGGTGAGGTTCGATGACAGCTCGTCACCGAAGGTGCGCTCCCCCATCAGGGCCACGACCGGCGTGATCAGCACGGCGGGCACCGGCGGGAAGGGGGAGTAGACGCCGCCGTCGGGAGCCGGGACCAGCTCCAGCCAGGGACGGTCGATCGGGATGGACAGGCGGCCGTGGACGAAAGCATCGGCCAGGGGAACGAAGGAGTCGCCGCCCGGCGTCTCCGAACCGGTGATCCAGTAGGCGGCGAACGCGAGCAGGGTGAGGACCGCTCCGGCCACCAGCTGGGCGTCGCCGAGCAGGACCATGGCCCGGCCCAGGGCT
Organism: Candidatus Limnocylindria bacterium; assembly: GCA_050691915.1. Lineage (GTDB taxonomy): Bacteria > Chloroflexota > Limnocylindria > QHBO01 > QHBO01 > JBOGSY01. The sequence goes on from JBOGSY010000032.1 coordinate 5,507, forward strand.
CCGGGTGGCGGGGAGGCGAGCGGCTCTGCGCTGGTGGTCATCGGCTGGCGCGCATGATGCCCCATGGGCACCGGACGCCGTCAGACCAGGTCGGCCAGGCGCACGGGTCGGACGAACTCGCCGATGTGCTCGCGGTGCCACCAGGCCCCGGTCCGCCGCCGCTCCCGCCAGGTGGTATAGCGGTAGCGGAAGAGGCGGGCCCGCACGAAGGCGGGCGGCCGGTCCGGGAACGGGTTGCGCCCCAGCAGGGCGACGACCGCGGCGTCGTTGCGCAGCAGGGCGCCCAGGAACGGCACGAACCAGTCCTCGCCATAGGCGGGCGAGAGGGGCAGGAACCACATCAGCCAATCGAGCCGCAGGTGGTACGGCGCCACCTGCGGCGGGCGACGGCGCGGGTCCCCGGGCTTGGCCTTGAACTCGTACGCGCGCCAGTTCGTCTCCGGCGTGAGCCGGACGTCATCGGTCCCCTCCACCACCACCTCGTCGCGCTCGCGGGTCACGCTGCCGAAGGCCCCGTAGGTGTTGACCAGGTGCAGCGGATTGAAGGAGTAGTTCATCAGCTGGCGGCGCCCGAGCATGTTGCGCACCGGCCAGTAGCTGAGATAGATCACCACCATGGCCAGCCCGATGACCGCGCCGTGGAGCCAGGCGGGGGCGCCCGGCAGCACGGCCGGCTCCACCGGCAGCAGGGCTCCCACGACCGGGTCGGCCAGCGCGGCGGTCAGGATCACGATCGTGACCCAGTTCAGCCATGCGTAGTTGCCGCTGATCACCAGGTACAGCTGGGTCAGGATCAGGTAGCCGGCCGCCACGCTCGCCACCGGCTGCGGCGCCAACAGCCCGAACGGCATCACCAGCTGGGCGCCGTGGTTGCCGAGCACCTCCAGCCGATGCAGCCGGCGGGGCAGGCGATGGAACCACCAGCTCAACGGGTTCGGCAGCGGCTGGGTCTGGTGGTGGTAGTCCATGCAGGTCAGGTCGCGCCAGCACGGGTCGCCGCGCATCTTGATCAGGCCGGCGCCGAACTCGACGCGGAAGGCGAGCCAGCGAAAGAGGAGCAGGACCACGACCGGCGGCGCGACCTGGTCGTTGCCCAGGAAGATGGCCAGGAAGCCCGCCTCCAGCAGCAGGGACTCCCAGCCGAAGGCGTAAAAGGTCTGACCGATGTTGACGATCGACTGGTAGAGGATCCACAGGCCCGCCCAGGCGAGCATGGTGAGCGGCAGCGGCCATGACTGCGGGAGGCCCACGACCAGCGCCGCCGACCCCAGGATCCCGGCCCACGCCACCAGGGCCAGGGCGGTATCCGAGTAGCCGAGGTGGAACAGGCTGGGCGACCGGCGGAAGGGCACCAGGCGCAGGAAGCGCGGGGCGGGCAGCAGGCCACGCTCGCCCAGCAGCGGCCGGAACTGGCGCAGCGCGACCACGAACGCGACCAGGTAGATGGCAGCCAGGCCCCGCTCGAGGAGGAAGCGTGCGATCGTGTAGTCCGGGGCCGACAGCCAGTCGATGGACATCCGCAGGACCGATGGAGCTGGCGCGCCCGGCAGGAATCGAACCCGCGACCTGATGGTCCGAAGCCACCCGCTCTGTCCGCTGAGCTACGGGCGCGCGTCTCACGCTCAAACTGAGCGGAAAACTGGAATCGGCTGACTACAGCGCTCTGACAGCGAAAACTTCGACGAGCCTTCGGAACCCGTCAGAGCCGCTCAGCGCATGCCGTCGACCGTCTCCACGCCACCCATGGTAACCCGGGGCGACCTGGCCGCCAACGTGGCCAGCTTCGCCCGCCACCTGCGGGCAGAGACCTCTCGGGCGGGTCCCTTCTCCCGCTGGTTGTTAAGATGTAGGCTTGCATGATGCAGTGCTACATGATAGGCTCCGAAGCATGGATGGCCTCGTCGACCGCGAGCACGAACTGGGAGCGCTGGAGACGGCCGCCGCCCGGCAGGGCGGCCAGCTGGCAGTCGTCTGGGGCCGGAGGCGAGTGGGCAAGACGTACCTGCTCGAGGCCTTCAGCCGCGAGCGGCGCAGCGTCTACTACACGGCCACCCAGCAGAGCGCGCCGATCGAGCTTGGGGCCTTTACCGATGCCGTCCGCCAGGGGCTGGGGACCGACGGCTTGCCGCCTGGCTATGCCTTCCCGGACTGGGCCGCGGCCCTCCAGTTCGTCACTGAGCGGGCCGGATCGGAGCGGCTGGTGGTGGTCCTCGATGAGTTCCCGTACCTGGCCGGCTCTACGCGGGGACTGGAAAGCGTGGTCCAACGTTGGTGGGACCGACCGGGCCGGCGCAGCGGTGTGATGCTGGTGCTGTGCGGATCGGCGGTGGCCTACATGGCCGCCATCGCCGGCGCAGCGGCGCCGCTCCATCAGCGGGCGACGCTGAGCCTGCACGTCGCGCCGCTCGACTACCGCGCCGCCGGCAGGTTCGTCGAGCGCCTCAGGCCGGCTGAGCGGACGGTGGTATACGGCATCCTGGGCGGCACGCCGCTGTACCTCGAGCAGTGGGATGACGGCGCCGACCTGCGGACCAACCTCGTGGGCCTCTTCGGCACGCCGGCCTCGCCGCTGGTCGACGCCGCGGAGCTCGTCCTATCCGGCGAGCTGCCCGAGAGCGAGGGCTCCTTCCGGATCCTAACCGCGGTCGCCATCGGCAAGACGCGGCCGGGCGAGATCGCCGACTACGCCCGGGTGGCCGTCGAGCGGCCGCTCAAACGGTTGACCACGCTGGGCATCCTCCAGCGGCGGGTGCCGGCGCTGGACGATCCCGAGAAGACGAAGCGCGCCATCTACCGCATCGCCGACCCCTACTTCGCCTTCTGGTTCCGCTTCATCGGCAGCCACCGCGCCGACATCGCCCGCGGCCTCGGCGCCCAGCTCGTTGAGCGGCGCATCCTACCCGGCCTCGACGACTACATGGGGCCGGTCTTCGAGGACCTGGCCCGCGAGCACGCCAGGACGCTGGTGGCGGCCGGCGAGCTCGAGGCCGACTGGGTCGAGGGGTGGTGGAGCGCCGACGGCCGCCACGAGATCGACCTGGTCGGCCTGGCCGGCCGCGAGGTCAGCTTCGTCGGGGAGGCGAAGTGGGCACAGCGCGCCATCCGTCGCGACGTGCTGAGCCGACTCGACCTCCACAAGCAGGCGCTGCCCGCTAGCTTCGCGTCTCCGGTGCGCCTGCTGTACGCGCGGACCGGCTGCCTGGAGGAGGTCCGGACCCAGCCGTCCGTGCGCTGCTTCTCAGCGGCCGATCTCTATGCGTGAGATGGAAGGTCGGCTGAATCACAACCTGCCATGAGGACTTGACCTGGCTACCTTATTGGGGAGACACGGTCAGCGTGGCCATCATGCGGTCGAGTGCAGCCTTGTTGAGCTCAAAGTCCCCGGCATCCCTTGTCGAGGTGGATGCGATCAAGGTTCCATGCCCATTCAGTGGGATCCAGTAGGTCAGACGAGCCGCTGTGCTGTCCTCGTCCTCAACTCGAACCGCCTGCCTGCCGGCGATGGGCAGGACCGTCTGGGACGTAGCTCCTGGAATTATTTCCGGAGGTCCACCGACGGTCCCCACCCGGCCTCACCCATCGGTGCGCGGCTGCGGCCCTCTCAGGCCGAGCACCGCGATGGCCGCCCCGGACGCGATCAGGAGGGCGCCGGCCAGGTCGAGCTCCGAGCCGAGCACGACCACCAGGCCGATGACCGAGGTCGCGATTCCCCCCAGCAGGGCCAGGACCGATCGCATGCGGAGCGGGTCTCCGGAGCGGACGTGGTTGCCGCCGGTGGCGGCACCGGCGGCAGGGACCGATGGTTGCGCATCCGCCCGGCCGGCGGCAGTGGTCCATTCGGGCTCCCCACCCCCGGACGACCGGCCATTACCACAGCGCCAGGCCGGTGACCTCGTCGGGCGTGCGCACCAGGTCCACGCCGGTCATCTCGCGAATGGTGACCTCCGCCGCCCACACCCTGCAGCCGCGCAGCAGGTGCCCGGTCACGGTGCCGCCGTGGCGATCGCCGAACGAGGCGTGGGCGTGCAGGAACGGCCGTCCGTCGCGGATGGAGATGTTGCCCACGAACCCGGCGATCTCGTGGTGCTCGTCGCTGGCGAGGTCGAGATAGCGGCGCTCGGCCTGGTCGTAGTAGGCGTAGGCGGCGTGCCGGACCGCGCCGACCACGCTGACCCAGGCGGCGTGCACCTCGCGCTCCGCGCAGAAGCGCTCGATCTCCTCGACCAGGTCGCTCCCCGACTCCAGCCGTCCCACGAACGCCCGCCCCGCATTCGCCTCCCAGAATCGGCTCGGCACGACGCGCGGCCTCCCGGCTACTCGAAGTGACGCAGGCTGTCGGTGATCGGCGTCCTGGCCGCGACGCGGGCCGGGTAGATCCCGGCCGCGGCGGCCACGCCGATCCCCAGCAGCACCACCGCGACGAGCAGCAGCCACGGGATGCTCAGGCCCGCCGCGAAGTCGCGCGGGGCACCCAGCGACACCGTGGCCCAGCCCACCAGCAGGCCGGTCCCGACCGCCGCGATGCCACCGACGGCACCGATGATGGCGGCCTCGGCCACCACCATGGCCTGGACCTGGCCCACGGTCATGCCGTGCGAGCGCAGGATCGCGATCTCGCGCGCGCGCTCGACCACGCCCACCGCCAGGGTGTTCACGATTCCCAGCGCGCCGATCAGGACGGCCAGCAGGGCGAGCACGTCAAAGAGACCGATGACCCGGTCCAGCGTCCGTCCCAGGTCGCTCGCCAGGTCGGCGGCGGTCAGCGGCTCCGCCGCCAGGCCGCGCGCGGTCTCGGCCACGGCCTCGCGATAGGCGGCATCGGGGATGCCCTCCTGCGGGACCAGCGCCCAGAGGGACGCCTGGGTGGCGCCGAACCGATCACGGGCGTCCGCCAGGCTCAGCAGCAAGGCCCCGTCGTTGGTCCGTGCCGGCAGGGAGTAGGCGATGACCCCCGCGACCTGGAAGGCCTGCGCCTCCTCGCCGGGGCGCGCGAGCTGGAGCGCGTCGCCCACCGCCAGTCCGTCGCGCTCGGCCATCGGCTCGGGAACCAGGACCGCGCCGCCGTCGCGCAGCGCCTGGAAGGCCGAGCTTCGGCGCCCGGCGACGAAGATGAGGGCACCCTCGTCCTGGTACACGGTCGGGTCGATCCCGGCCAGCGCAACCTCGCGCTGCGCGTCGCCCACCAGCGCCACTGCCGGCAGCTCGACGATGGGCGCCGCGCTTCGGGTGCCGGTGATCCCCTCGAACGTGGCGCGCACGTTCTCCACCTCGTCCGGCACGCCCAGCCGGACGGCATGGCCACCCGGCAGGATGGAGCCCACCCATCGGTCCGCCGTCGCTCGCGCGCTGCCGGAGACCGATCCCAGCGCCACCACCGCCGCCAGGCCGATGACCAGGGCGCCCACGGTCAGGCCGGTCCGCACCCGGTCGCGCGCCAGGTTGGCGCGTCCCAGGAGGCCCTCGGCGCCGAAGAACCAGGTGAACGGGCGACCGACGAGGGCCGCCAGGGGCTGGAGCAGGAAGGCCACCAGCAGCGTGCCGGCCAGCAGCACGGCGACCGCCGCCAGCGATCCTCCCAGCGACGCGTCGCCGCGCTGGAGCGGGTAGGCCGCCATCCCCACCGCCACCGCGGCGATGACCAGGCCCGCGACCCAGGGCAGCCGCCCCCCGAGCGTCCGACCAGGCTGGCGCGAGGGCCGCAGCGCATCGAGCGGGGAGACGCGCGCCGCGACCAGGGCCGGGATCGCGGCGCCGGCCATGGCCACGCCCGCGCCCAGCAGGAACGCGAGCAGGAGCGCGCCGGGATGGAACGGCACGCCAGTCACCAGCACGGCCCGGGTGGAGCGCAGGAAGCCGATCATCAGCCCGGACACGGCCAGCCCCAGGATCACCCCGGCCAGGCCGCCGAAGAGCGACAGGAAGACGCCCTGGCGCAGGAAGATGCCCAGCACCTGGCGCGAGGTCGTGCCCGCGGCTCGCAGGAGGCCGATCTCGCGCGTCCGCTCGGCCAGGGTCATGGCGAGGGTGTTGGCGACCAGGAAGGCGCCGACCGCCAGGGCCACCATCCCGAACAGGAAGGCCAAGCCGGCGAACCCCGCCTGGGCACGGGCCAGCTGCAGCTCCGCGTCGGCGGCCGTCTCGACCACGAACGGCTCGGTCAGCGTTCCGTCCAGCGCCGCCTGGACGTCCGGGACCCGGTCGGGCGCCAGCTGGAGGTCCAGGTAGCGGATCGGGATCGGCTGGAAGAAGGCGTTCGCCAGGTGGTCGCGCTGCCCCACCAGCACGGCTCCCGAGGCCAGGGCGCCGAACCCGGTGTCGCCCAGCAGTCCGACCACCGTGGTGGAGAGCACGCCGGTGCCGGTGTCGAACCGCAGCTCATCCCCCACCGCCTGGCCGTTGTCGCGCGCCCAGCCGGCGTTGAGCAGCACGCCCCCCGGCTGGTCAGGATCCAGGAACTGGCCCTCGACCAGGTCGTAGGCGCGGATGCGCTCCTCGTCGTCTGGGTCGACGGCCAGGACGAGCATGGTGAAAACCTTCTCGTCCGGGCCGGGCGGGGTATGGACCGTCATGCCGCGGCGTTCGGCGACCGCGGCGGCGTTCAGGACGCCGGGGATCTGGCGCATGGCGGTCACCGCCCGTGGCGTGAACCCCTCGTCGTTGAATGCCCGCACCCGCAGCTCGGCGCTGCCCAGGAGCTCCTGCGCGGCGCGCCGAACCGCCTCGGTCGCCGCCTGGCTGGCGATCAGGGTGGCGGCCACCACCGCCACGCCCAGCGCGACCCCGATGACGGTGAGCGCCGTTCGCAGCGGGCGTGCCGCCAG
>JBOGSY010000033.1:0-12267 GCA_050691915.1 Candidatus Limnocylindria bacterium
CCGCCACCCTGGGCGAGGCGCTGGCGGAGATCGGCGGGCGGCCCTCGCTGGTGGTCGACCGCCGGCTGGCGCGGCCGCTGCCCGGGTTCCGGGCTCGACGCCTGGAGATCGCCGGCGGCGAGCGGGCCAAGCGGCTGCGCACCCTGGAGCAGGTCATCTCCTGGCTGGCGGCGGAGGGCGCCGAGCGGAGCGACCCGCTGGTGGCGGTCGGAGGCGGAACCATCGGCGACCTCACCGGGCTGGCCGCAGCGCTCTACATGCGCGGCGTGCCGTACGTGGCGGTGCCGACCACCTGGCTGGCGCAGGCGGATGCCGCGCTGGGCGGCAAGGCGGCGGTCGACCTGCCCGGCGCCAAGAACCTGGTCGGCGCCTTCTGGCCGGCCTGGAGCGTGCTGGCCGACGTGGCCACCCTGCGCAGCCTGCCGGCGGCACGCCTGCGGGACGGGATGGCGGAGGCGGTCAAGGCGGCGATCATCGGCGACCCGGCGCTCTGGCGGCTGATCGGCGAGCGTGGCCGCGGCGCCCTGGCCGGCGACGAGGAGGCGCGCTACGCCATCACCGAGCGCGCGGCACGGGTCAAGCTGGCCGTGGTCCGGCGCGACCCGTTCGAGCGGGGCGAGCGACGCCGGCTGAACCTGGGCCACACCATTGGTCATGGGCTGGAGGCGGCGAGCGGCTACCGGCTGGCCCACGGCAGCGCGGTGGCCCTGGGCCTGCGGGCGGCGGCCAGGCTGGCGGCGAGACGCGGAGGCGACCCCCAGCTGGGCGCGGAGCTCGACGACCTCCTGGCCGGCCTCGGCTTCCGGGCCAGGCACCGGTTCGACGCGGCCCGGGTGCGGCATGCCATGCTGGCCGACAAGAAGCGCGCTGGCGGACGCCTGCGCTGGCAGCTTCCCTTTCGCCTCGGCGAGGTCGTGGAGGTCGACGACGTGACCGATGCCGAGCTCGGCTCCGCCCTGGACGCGATCGCGAGGGCCTGACCGATGCGGATCCTGCTCCTCAACGGCCCGAACCTGGGCAGCCTCGGCCGGCGCCAGCCGGAGGTCTACGGCACGACCACGCTGGCCGAGATCGTCGCGGCCTGCCGGGCGCTGGCGTCGGAGCGCGGCGCCTCCCTGGACGACCTCCAGTCCAACCACGAGGGAGCGCTCATCGATCGCCTCGAGCGGCGCGACTACGACGCGGTGGTGATCAACCCCGGCGCGCTGGCCCACACCAGCTACGCGTTGCACGACGCGCTGGCCGGCTGCGACCGCCCGGTGGTCGAGGTCCACATCAGCGACATCACGCGACGCGAGGCGTGGCGCCGGGTGAGCGTCACCGCCCCGGCGACCCGGCACCAGGTGGTCGGCCGCGGCTGGCGCGGCTACCTGGAGGCTCTCGAGCTCCTCCTCACCTAGCCGACCGCCGCGCCTCAGCCCGCCAGGCCGGCCCAGGCGGCCTCGAAGGCCTCGAAGGTCGGACCGATGATCTCGTCCGGCAGATCCGCCAGGGCGTCGAGCGTCTTCAGCCCGTTGCCCGAGATCACGACCACGGTCTCGTCGCCGGGCTTCACCACGCCGCCGCGGATGGCCTGCTGCAACGCGGCCAGGGTTACGCCGCCGGCGGTCTCGGTCAGGATCCCCTCCGTCTCGGCCAGCAGCCGCACCGCCGCCACCACCTCGGCGTCGGTCACCCCCTCGATGCTCCCGCCGCTCGACCGGGCCAGGGCCAGGGCCGGTGCCCCGTCGGCCGGGCTGCCGATCGCCAGCGAGCGGACGATGGTGTCCGGCTCGAAGACGGGGGAGACCTCGTCGGCGCCGGCCGCAAAGGCGGCGGCGATGGGCCCGCAGCCGGCGGCCTGGCCGCCCACGAACCGGGTGGCCCGCGGCTCGACCAGCCCGATCTCGACCAGCTCCTCGAAGGCGTGGGCGATCCTGGTGTACATCGAGCCCGAGGCCAGCGGGGCGACGACCACGTCCGGCGCACGCCAGCCCAGCTGCTCGGCGGTCTCGAACGCGATCGACTTGGAGCCCTCCGCGTAGAACGGGCGCAGGGTGACGTTCAGGACGGCCCACCCCTCGAGCTCGTCCGCCAGCTCGAGCGAGAGGCGGTTCACCGCGTCGTACGGCCCGTCGACGCGGATGACGTGCGCGCCCAGCGCAACGGCCTGGGCCACCTTGGCCGGCTCCAGGTCGGCCGGGACCAGGACCACCGCCCGCAGGCCCAGGCTGGCGGCGGCGCCGGCCACGGCCCCGGCCAGGTTGCCGGTCGACGCGCAGGCCAGGGTGTGGAAGCCGAAGTCGCGCGCGCGCTGCGACGCCACGGCCACCACGCGGTCCTTGAAGGAGAGGGTCGGGTTGCGGGAGTCGTCCTTGATCCAGACCCGCTCCAGGCCCAGCCGGCTCGCCAGGCGCGGGGCAGCCGTCAGCGGCGACCAGCCGACGGCCAGGCCATCGGTCGGCACCCGCTCGATCGGCAGCAGCTCGGCGTAGCGCCACAGGTTGCGGGGGCGCCCGGCGATGGTCGCCGGGGTGAGGCGCTCGCGGATCGACGCGTAGTCGTAGGTCGCCCGCAGCGGGCCGAAGCAGCTGCTGCACGCGTAGCGCGGGCCGGTCTCCGCCGCCGCGCCGCAGCTGTCGCAGCGCAGCCCGCGGAAGCCGGGGGTGAAGTCGGTGACGCCGCCCGCGGGGCGGTCGTGGGGTGGGGTGACGGCGATGGCCATGGGTCGTCCCTTCCAGGTCTGCAGGTGGGTGGACCGGCCCGCGTCGCACGGCGACGGGGCCGCGAAGGTGCCGCGGCCCCGTGGAAGGTGGACCCTGGTCGAGCAGCGCGAACCGCCCTAGGCAGGGCCCTCGCTTCGGCGGGGCCGCCAGGGCATCGCCATGGTCAGCTCGTACGTCTGGCGCATCGGTCCCGACCGTAGCAGGGCTGTCAACCATCCGCCTTGACCGGTGCGCGATTGGGCACTATGCACAAGAGCTGCAACGAAAGCGCAACCCTCGGCGGGTGGTGCCGTCACCCGGCCGTCCATAGGCTGACGGCACAAGCCTGCGAATAGGGGACGCCTGCACCCATGTCCGAGATCAACTCCGGAGACACGGCCTGGATCCTCGCCTCGACGGCCCTGGTCATGCTGATGACCCCGGGCCTCGCCTTCTTCTATGGCGGCCTGGTCCGTCGCAAGAACGTGCTCAGCACCATCATGCACAGCTTCTTCATCCTGGGCCTGGTCAGCGTCACCTGGGTGCTGTGGGGCTACTCCCTCGCCTTCGGGCCCGACACCGGCCTGGGCCTGATCGGCGGCCTGGAATGGGTCGGCCTGGAGGGGGTCACCGGCGAGCCAAGCGACACGTACGCCACCACCATCCCGCACCTCGCCTTCATGGCCTTCCAGATGATGTTCGCCATCATCACCCCGGCCCTGATCACCGGGGCCTTTGCCGAGCGCAAGCGGTTCAAGGCCTTCGTCCTGTTCGCGGTCGCCTGGTCGACCTTCGTGTACGCCCCCATCGCCCATTGGGTCTGGTCGCCCGACGGCTGGCTGGCGGGGCTGGGGGTGCTCGACTTCGCCGGCGGCACGGTGGTCCACCTGTCGAGCGGCGTGGCCGCCCTGGTGGCCGCCCTCTTCGTCGGCCGCCGCATCGGCCTGACCGATGCCGACCACGCCACCGAGCCGCACGACGTCACCATGACCGTCCTGGGTGCCGGCCTGCTGTGGTTCGGCTGGTTCGGCTTCAACGCCGGCAGCGCGCTGGCCGCCGACGGGCTGGCGGCGAACGCCCTGGTCACCACCAACACCGCCGCCGCCATGGCCGCCATCACCTGGGTCACCATCAGCTGGCTGCACAAGGGGAGCCCGTCGGTGCTCGGTGCGGCCGTCGGTGCGGTCGCCGGGCTGGTGGCGATCACCCCGGCCGCCGGATTCGTGACGCCGGCGGCATCGGTCCTGATCGGCTTCGGGGTCGGCGTCGTCTGCTACGGCGCCTCCATGCTCCGCCTGCGGTCGCGCGTGGACGACGCGCTCGACGTCTTCGCGGTCCATGGCGTGGGCGGCGCCTTCGGCGCGGTGGCCACCGGCGTGTTCGCCAGCGTGGCCGTCAACGCCGCCGGTCGCGACGGGCTGCTGGCCGGCAACCCCGGCCAGCTGCTGGCGCAGCTCATCGGCGTGGGCGCCACCGCCGCCTACTCGGCGGTGATGACGGCCGCGATCCTGTTCGTCGTCAACCTCGTCGTCCGGGTCCGGGTCCCGAGCGCGGCCGAGGAGGCCGGGCTGGACTTGGCGCAGCACGGCGAGATCGCCTACGGCGCCTGACAAACCTCCGCACGGAAAAGGAGAGCTCCCATGGTCATCGCCGCACTCGTCGCCTTCACCGCGCTGCTGATCGCCTGGATCGCGGCGCCGGCCGAGACGCCGGCCGCGCTGCCCGCGGCCACGGTCCCGGAGCCCACCCCGGCGCGCCTGGCCGGGGCTGCCTGAGGGGCCCGCCTGGTCGAGCAACCAGGACGGCTCGCGCCCAGCGCGCTCTCCAGGATCGCCGCCGGCCTCCGGCTAGGCCCGGGCCAGGGTCGAGACGCGCGCGGGATGCGAAGCCTCGTACGCGTCGACGGCGTCGCCGTGGGCCAGCAGGTAGCCGAGCTCATCGGTCCCCTCCAGGAGCATCCGGCGCGCGAACGGGTCCACCGCGAAGCCGATCTGCGAGCCGTCCGGCAGCGTCAGCGACTGGGCCTGGAGGTCGATCGCCAGCTCCAGGTCGGGGTGCGCCTCGATGAGCGCGGTGATGCGTCGCAGCTCCTCCGGCGCGACCTCGATCGGCAGCAGGCCGTTCTTCAGCGCGTTGGCGCGGAAGATGTCGGCGAACGAGCTCGAGATCACGGCGCGGAAGCCCCACCCCACCAGGGCCCAGGGTGCGTGCTCGCGCGACGAGCCGCAGCCGAAGTTGTCACCCGCCACCAGCACCTGGCGCCCGGCCGACTCCGGCCGGTTCAGGACGAACTCCGGGCGAGGCCTGCCCTCCGCGTCGTAGCGCCAGTCGGCGAACAGCTGGTCGGCCAGGCCCGCCCGGTCGATCGTCTTGAGGAAGCGGGCGGGGATCACCTGGTCGGTGTCCACGTTGTCCCGCGGCAGCAGCACCGCGGCCGAGGTCACCTGCCCGAACGGCTCGCGCAGGCCGCTCATCCCAGCGCCCTCGGGTCGGCCAGGCGGCCGGTCACCGCCGAGGCGACGGCGGTCAGCGGCGAGGCCAGGAAGGTGCGTCCCCCCTTGCCCTGGCGCCCCTCGAAGTTGCGGTTGGAGGTGCTGACCGCGTACTGCCCCGGCGACAGCTGGTCGCCGTTCATCGCGATGCACATGCTGCAGCCCGCCTCGCGCCACTCGGCGCCCGCCTCGCGGAAGACCGATGCCAGCCCCTCCGCCTCCGCCTGGCGCTTCACCTCGCTGGAGCCGGGGACGACCAGGACCCGCACGCCGTCGGCGACGCGCCGCCCGCGCAGCATGCGCGCCGCCTCGCGCAGGTCGCTGATCCGCGAGTTGGTGCAGGAACCGATGAAGACCACGTCGATGGGCCTGCCGAGCACCTGTTCGCCGGGGTTGAGGGCCATGTAGGCCAGCGCCGCCTCCAGCGACGAGCGCTGCACCGGGTCGCTCAGCAGCGCCGGGTCCGGGATGCGGTCGGTGATCGGGAAGCCCATCCCCGGGTTGGTGCCGTAGGTGACCATGGGGGCCAGGTCCGAGGCGTCCAGGTCGATCGACCGGTCGTGCGCCGCACCCTCGTCGGAGGGCAGGTGGCGCCAGCGCTCGACCGCTGCGTCCCAGTCGGACCCGCCGGGGGCGTGCGGGCGGCCGGCGACGTAGGCGAAGGTCGTGTCGTCCGGCGCGACCAGGCCCGCACGTGCCCCGCCCTCGATGCTCATGTTGCAGATCGTCATCCGCTGCTCCATGCCCAGGGCCCGGATGGCGCTGCCGCCGTACTCGAAGACGTGGCCGGTCCCGCCGGCGACGCCGATGCGCGCCAGCAGCGACAGGATGATGTCCTTGGCGGTCACCCCCGGATGCAGGCTGCCCTCGACGCGCACCTCGAACGACCTCGGCCGGCGCTGGAGCAGGCACTGGGTCGCGAGCACATGCTCGACCTCGCTGGTGCCGATCCCGAACGCCAGCGCCCCGAAGGCGCCGTGGGTGGCGGTATGGCTGTCGCCGCACACGATCGTCATCCCCGGCTGGGTCAGCCCCAGCTCGGGACCGATGACGTGGACGATCCCCTGGTGCGGCGAGCCGATGCCGTGCAGCGGGATGCCGAACTCGGCGCAGTTCTCCTCCAGGCGGCGGACCTGGGTGGCGGCCATCTGGTCCGGGATCGGCAGGCTGCGATCGGTGGTCGGCACCGAGTGATCCGCGGTCGCCACGGTGTGGTCGGGGCGCCGCACGCGCAGCCCGCGGGAGCGCAGGCCGTCGAACGCCTGCGGGCTGGTCACCTCGTGGACCAGGTGCAGGTCGATGCCCAGCACGTCCGGCACCCCGTCCCCGCCGGGCAGCACCACGTGCTCGTCCCAGATCTTGTCGACGATGGTTCGCGGGCGCTGCGGCGCGGGTGAGTCGCTCATCGGTGCGGCCACCCTAGTCGACCCGTCAAGTGCCGCCGCAGGGCGGCTTGCACCCCGCGCTAGACTCGGCACCGTCATGGCTCCCGCGCAGCACGACCCCCGCGCCCACAGCCGCCTCCTCGTCGACGGGCCCGATCGCGCCGCGGCGCGCGCCATGCTCAAGGCCATCGGCTTCACCGACGACGACCTCAGTCGTCCGATCGTGGGCGTCGGGACGAGCTGGATCGAGACGATGCCCTGCAACTACAACCAGCGGCACCTGGCCGGCCTGGTGAAGGAGGGGATCCGCCAGGCGGGCGGAACGCCCATGGAGTTCAACACCATCGCGGTCAGCGACGGGGTGAGCATGGGCACGGAGGGGATGAAGGCGTCGCTCGTCTCCCGCGAGGTGATCGCCGACTCGATCGAGCTGGTGGCCCGTGGCCACCTGTTCGACGGCCTGGTCTGCATCGTCGGCTGCGACAAGACGATCCCGGGGGCGGCCATGGCGCTGGCCCGCCTGGACCTGCCCGGCCTGGCCCTCTACAACGGCACCATCTATCCCGGCGTCCTGCGCGGCCGACGCGACGCCACGGTGGTCACCGTGTTCGAGGCGATCGGCGCCTACCGGGCCGGCACGATCACCCTTGAGGAGCTGCGCGAGATCGAGGATGCCTCCTGCCCCGGGGCGGGGGCCTGCGGCGGGCAGTTCACCGCCAACACCATGAGCACCGCCCTCGAGTTCCTGGGCATCTCGCCCGGCGGCCTGAACGGGATCCCGGCCACCGATCCCGCCAAGGACGAGGCGGCGCGCAGCGCCGGCCGCCTGGCGATGGAGCTGGTCAACGCCGGCGTCAGGCCGCGGCAGATCATGACCCGCGCCGCCATCGACAACGCGATCGCCAGCGTGGCCGCCACCGGGGGCTCGACCAACGGCGTGCTCCACCTGCTGGCCATCGCCCACGAGCTGGGCATTGGCCTGGACCTCGACGACTTCGACCGGATCTCGAGCCGCACCCCCATCGTCGCCAACCTGACGCCCGGCGGCCGCTACACGGCGGTCGACATCCACGAGGCGGGTGGCGTGGGCCTCGTCGCCCGCGAGCTGATCCGCGGCGGGGTGCTGGACGGGAGCACCCGCAACGTCGACGGCCGGACGCTGGCCCAGGTGGCCGAGGCGGCGGTCGAGACGCCCGGGCAGGAGGTGGTCGTCCCGTTCGAGAGCCCGATCAAGCCGACCGGCGGGCTGGCCATCCTGCGCGGCTCGCTGGCGCCCCAGGGCTGCGTCGTCAAGCTGGCCGGCCACGAGCGCCGCCATCACCGCGGGCCGGCGCGCGTCTTCGACTCGGAGGCCGCCGGCTACGACGCGGTGCGCGCCCAGCGCATCGGGCCCGGCGACGTGGTCGTCATCCGCTACGAGGGGCCGGTGGGCGGGCCGGGGATGCAGGAGATGCTGTCGGTCACCGCGGCGCTGGTGGGCGAGGGCCTCGGCGGCGAGGTGGCGCTGCTCACCGACGGGCGGTTCTCAGGCGGCACCCACGGCCTGATGATCGGGCACGTGGCGCCCGAGGCGGCACTGGGCGGGCCGATCGCGGTGGTGGAGGAGGGGGACATGATCGTGGTGGACGTCGACGCGCGGCGGCTGGACGTGGAGCTGGCGCCGGACGAGATCCTGCGCCGCCTGGCCGCCTGGACGCCGCCCGCCCCGCGCTACGCCGGCGGGGTGATGGCCAAGTACGCGGCGCTGGTCAGCTCCGCGTCGGAGGGGGCGGTCACCACCGGCGCTCGCCTGGCGGCTGCCACCGAGCGCGCCCGGGCCTGATTCGCGGCCCGCATCGAGCGTGGCGGTTAGGAGGGGTTGACAGCGCTGCTAGGGTCCGTCCAATGCACCCGATGAGCGCGCGACTCGCGTCCGCCTCGCCGACGCCGGCCCTGGCGGCTCTCGGCGGCTTCGTGGTGGTACTCGGCATTCTGCGGCTCGTCCTCCTGATTGGATGGCGGGATGGAGGAAGCCGGAAGCCCTGACGACAGCCAGGACCCAGCGAAGCCCAAGTCCCGCCAGCCACCAGGCTCGGCGGGTTTCTCGTTAGTTGAGGACCCTTCCCATGCAGGCACCAGACCGATGAGCGCCCTTCGCCTCCCGGCTCCCCGGCCCCAGCCGGGACCGGCGGCCGCGCCCGTCGCCCCGCGCATCGGTGCACGCGCCCTGATGGAGGCCCTGGTGGCGCGCGGCGCCTCGACGGTCTTCGGCTACCCCGGCGGCGCCGTCCTGCCGATCTACGACGTGCTGCGCGAGTTCCCGCTCCGCCACGTCCTGGTGCGGCACGAGCAGGGAGCGGCCCACGCCGCCGACGGCTTCAGCCGCGCGACGGGCGGAGTCGGCGTGGCGATGGCCACCAGCGGGCCGGGGGCCATCAACCTGGTCATCGGCCTGGCGACGGCGATGATGGACAGCGTGCCGCTGGTGGCGATCACCGGCAACGTCCCGCGGGCGCTGCTCGGCAGGGACGCCTTCCAGGAGACCGACATCGTCGGCATCGCGCTGCCGGTCACCAAGTACGCGACCGTTGTCATGGACCCCGACGAGGTGCCGCGGGCGGTGGCCGAGGCCTTCGAGATCGCCAGCTCCGGCCGCCCCGGCCCGGTGCTGCTCGACTTCCCCAAGGACGTGCTCCAGGCTGAGACCGGCGCGCCGATCCCCGGCCCGGCCGACCTGCGGCTGCCCGGCCTGCTGCGTCCCGTGCGCGGGGACGTGCCGGAGGCCGACGAGCTGGCGGACATGATCGCGTCGGCGGAGCGGCCGCTGATCCTGGCCGGCCACGGGGTGCAGATCGCCGGCGCCGTGGAGCTCCTGCGGCAGGTCGCCGAGCGGGCCGAGATCCCGGTGGCGCACACCCTGCTGGGCATCGGCAACATCGACGAGCGCCACCCGCTCTCGCTGGGCTACGCCGGGATGCACGGCTGGATGCACGTCAACAAGGCGATCCAGCACTGCGACCTGCTGATCGGCATCGGCTGCCGCTACGACGACCGGATCACGGGCAAGACCAGCACCTTCGCCCCCAACGCGCGGATCGTCCACGTCGACGTCGATCGGTCCGAGATCGGCAAGAACGTCGACACCGAGCTGGGCATCGTGGCCGATGCGGGCGACCTCCTCGCCGCGCTGCTGCGCCGACTGCCGCAGTCGCCGCGCCGAGCGGCCTGGTGGACCCAGCTCGACGAGTGGCGGGCCGTCAGCCAGTCGCGCTCCTGGCACGGCTCCGGTGCCTGGCGGGAGGGCTGCCTCTCCGCCGACTACGTGGTCGAGCAGATCGGCGAGGCGACAGGGCACCTGGCCAACCTGGTCAGCGACGTCGGGCAGAACCAGATGTGGGCGGCGCGCTACTTCGGATTCCGGCGGCCCTACGCCCACCTGTCCAGCGGCGGGCTGGGGACCATGGGCTACGCCGTCCCGGCCGCCATGGGGGCGGCGCTGGGGATGCCACAGCACGAGACCTGGGCGATCACCGGCGACGGCGGATTCCAGATGACGATGCAGGAGCTGGCGACGCTTGTGCAGGACCAGATCCCGGTCCGGATCGCCGTCCTCAACAACCGCAAGCTGGGGATGATCCGCCAGTGGCAGGAGATCATCTACGACCAGAACTACCACTCGGCCGAGCTGTTCGGGCCCGACCTGTTGCGCCTGTGCGAGGCGTACGGGATGCCCGCCTTCCGGGCCACGCGGCCGGACCAGGTGCCGGCGGTGATCGCCGCGGCGCAGGCGGCCCCGGGGCCGGCGCTCATCGACTTCCGGCTGGACGACGCCCAGAACGTGTACCCCATGATGCTGCCCGGCAAGGGCCTCTCCGACATGGTCGAGCGAGGGGACCGGTGACCGCCGCGCCGCCGCGTCGCCACGTGGTCAGCGCCCTGGTCGTCGACCGCCCGGGGACGTTGAACCGGGTGACGGGCCTCTTCCGGGCGCGGTCGTTCAACATCGAGTCGCTGACGGTGGGCACCACCCTGGAGCCGGAGCGCTCGCGCATGACGGTCGTGATCCGGGGTGACGAGGCCCACCTCCACCAGGTCCTGGCGCAGCTCGAGCGGCTGATCGAGGTGATCTCGGTGAGCGACCTCACTCACGCGCCGCGGGTCGAGCTGGAGCTGGCCCTGGTCGAGCTCGACGCCCCGGCCGATTCGGTCGGGGCGGCCGCCGTGGGCGCCGTCATCGAACGTTCCGGCGGCGCGGTGGTGTCCGCCGACGACGACGCCTGGCGCCTGCGCCTGACCGCGCCGCCGGCCGAGATCGAGGACGCCCTGGACGCGCTGCGCGGCCACGGGCTGCGCAGCCTGGTCCGGGCGGGATCGGTGGCCATGGCTGCCGGGCCGGCATCCACCCCCACCCTCAGCACACAGATCGGAGCAGCCACCCCATGACCAGGCTCATCTACGATGCGGACATCGACCGGGCCGCCCTGGCCGGGCAGACGGTGGCGGTCATCGGCTACGGCAGCCAGGGAGAGGCGCACGCCCGCAACCTGGCCGAGTCGGGGGTCGACGTGGTGGTCGGCCTGCGGCCGGGATCGGCCTCGGCGGATCGCGCGCGGGAGGCGGGCCTGCGGGTGACCGATGCGGCCGCCGCCACGGCGGCGGCCGGGGTCGTGATGCTGCTCGTGCCGGACACCGCGGCGCCATCGGTCTATGCCGCCGAGGTCGAGCCGAACCTGCATCCCGGTGCGCTGCTGATGTTCGCGCACGGCTTCAACATCCACTTCGGCACGATCGACCCGCCGGGCGGGATCGACGTCGGCATGGTCGCGCCCAAGGGCCCGGGCCATCTCGTCCGGCGCCTGTACGCCGAGGGGGGCGGCGTGCCGTCGCTGTTCGCCGTGCACCGCGACGCGACCGGCACGGCGCGGGCGCGGACCCTGGCCTACGCCGCCGGCATCGGCGCCGGGCGGGCCGGCGTGCTGGAGACGACGTTCGCCGAGGAGACGGAGACCGATCTGTTCGGCGAGCAGGCCGTGCTGTGCGGCGGCGTCACCTCGCTGGTCCAGGCCGGCTTCGAGACGCTGGTCGACGCGGGCTACCAGCCGGAGCTCGCCTACTTCGAGACGATGCACGAGCTGAAGCTGATCGTGGACCTCATGTACCAGGGCGGCCTGCAGTACATGCGCTACTCGATCAGCGACACCGCGGAGTACGGGGACTACGTCTCGGGACCGCGCATCGTCGACGAGCGGGTGCGGGCCGAGATGCGCCGCATCCTGGCCGAGATCCAGGACGGCAGCTTCGCGCGCCGCTGGATCGAGGAGGGGGCGCGCGGCGCCCCGGAGTTCCGGCGCCTGCGGGCCGAGCACGCGCGAGCGCGAATCGAGGGTGTCGGCGCCGAGCTGAGATCGCACATGGCGTTCATCGCCCCCCGCTCCGCCCCGGCCGGCTGGGCCGGCGAGGCAGCCGACTCCGCCGCCGTGGCCGGCAGCTCCGGTCCCCGGAGCGGGGAGGAGGCCTGATGGCGACGGCACGCGGAAGGCGCGTGCGCGTCTTCGACACGACCCTGCGCGACGGGGAGCAGACGCCCGGCGCGGCGCTGACCGCCGACGAGAAGGTCCAGGTCGCCCGCCAGCTGGCCCGGCTCCGGGTGGACGTCATCGAGGCCGGGTTCCCGGCCGCCTCGCCCGGCGAGGCGCAGGCGGTGCGCCGCATCGCCCAGGAGGTGGG
>JBOGSY010000034.1:0-12262 GCA_050691915.1 Candidatus Limnocylindria bacterium
GTGCATGGCCTCGACCACGCCCTTCAGGTCCGCCACGTCGGCATCGCGCGGGGACTGGTCGACGGTGCGCGCCAGGCCCGGACCCAGCAGCGCCAGGCCCACCAGCCACCGCTCCCAGCGACCGGTGCCGGCCGTCTCGGCATGGCGCTGACGCGATGGGGAGCCGTCCGGATCGTGCCAGTAGACCTTGCCCACCTCGAACAGCCAGGCCGAGGGCCGGCGCTGGCGCACGTTCTCCGACAAGCCGCGGAGCAGCGACGGGTAGAGCACCGGTCGCATCAGGGCGTGGTCCTCGGAGAGCGGGTTGGCGATCCGCACCAGGGCGGGGGCGTCGGGGTCGTAGCCGGTGCGCCGCAGGTCGTCCGGCCCGACCAGGGCATGGGAGATCACCTCGTTCAGGCCCAGCCCGGCCAGCGCGCGGCGGACGCCGTGGCGTGGTCCGGACGGGTCCGGCCGAACCGGCGGCAGCTCCGCCTGGGGCAGGCGTCCCGGGATCCGGTCGTAGCCATGACCCCGGGCGATCTCCTCGGCCACGTCCTCGGGGCCCGTGACGTCCAGCCGCCAGCCGGGCACCGATACCTCCAGGCTCCGGGAGCCGGCCGCCGCCGTCTCGAAGCCCAGCGGCTCCAGCCAGCCGGCCACGTCGGCGGCGTCGAGCGGGATGCCCAGCAGCCGCTCGGCGCGGCCCAGGTCCAGGGCGATCGTCCGCCGCGCCCGAGGCGCAGGGTCGTTGTCGACGATCCCCGTCGCCACCCGGCAGCCCGTGATCTCGGCGATCAGCCGTGCGGCCCGATCCGCGGCGTAGCGGGGCAGGTCGTGCCCGATCCCCTTCTCGTGCCGCATGCTCGCCTCGGAGCGGAGCCCGAGCCGGCGGGCGGTGTTGCGAATGGTTGGCCCGTGGAAGATGGCGGACTCCAGGATCACGCGCGAGGTCGCGGCGGAGACCTCGGTGCCGGCGCCGCCCATGATGCCGGCCAGGCCCATCGCCCGCTCCGCGTCGGCGATCACCAGCATCCGCTCGTCGAGCACCCGGGCCTCGTGATCGATCGTTTCCAGCCGCTCACCGGGGCGCGCGCGACGGACCACGATCCTGCCGCCGGGCACCGTGTCGGCGTCGTACGCGTGCATCGGCTGCCCCAGCTCGTGCATGACGTAGTTCGTCACGTCCACCACGGCCGAGATCGGCCGCATCCCGGCGGCCAGCAGCCGTCGCTGCATCCAGGCCGGGGACGGCCCGTTGTGGACCTCGTCGAACCAACGGGCGGCGAAGCGCGGGCAGGCGTCCGGATCGGCGATCTCCACGCTGACCAGCTCCTCCGCCTGGAGCGTGGGGTCCTCGGCGACCGCGGCGTCCGGCGACCGCAGGGCGGCGCCGCTGAAGGCCGCGATCTCGCGCGCCAGGCCCACCATCGACAGGGCATCGCCGCGGTTGGGCTTGACGTCCACGTCGAGCACCACCTCGCCCACGATCGAGCGCAGGTCGGTGCCCAGCGGCAGCTGGTCGCCGGCGCGGCCCAGGATGTGGATCCCATCGGCGTCGTCGCCCAGGCCCAGCTCGGCGGCGGAGCAGAGCATCCCCTGCGACTCCACGCCGCGGATCCGCGAGCGCTCGATGCGGCGCGCGCCCGGCAGCACGGCGCCCACCCGCGCGACCGGGACCAGGTCCCCCGCCGCGATGTTGTCCGCGCCGCACACCACCTGCAGCGGGGCATCGGAGCCGATGTCCACGCTGGTCAGGCACAGCTTGTCGGCGTTCGGATGCCGCTCGACGCTGAGCAGCCGCCCGACCACGACATCGGTCCAGTCGGCACCGGTGACCTCGATCCCGGCCACCTCCATGCCGTGCACGGTGAGCTGCTCGGCCAGCGCCTGGGGCGCCAGGTCGATGGTCACGTAGTCGCGCAGCCAGGAGAGCGGGACCAGCATCGGCTCACCAGCCTCCGGCGAACTGGTCCAGGAAGCGCAGGTCGGCGCCCATCAGCAGCCGCAGGTCCGGGATCGCGTGCCGCAGCAGCGTGATCCGATCCAGCCCCATCCCGAAGGCGTAGCCCTGAAACTCGTCCGGGTCGATGCCTCCCGAGCGCAGGACGTGGGGATGCACCATGCCGGCCCCCAGGATCGTCATCCAGCCGCTGCGCCGGCAGGCGGGGCAGCCCGGGCCGCCGCAGACCAGGCAGCCGATGTCGAACGCGACGCTCGGCTCGGTGAAGGGGTAGTAGCCCGGCCGGAAGCGGGTCCGCGTGCCCTCGCCGTAGAGCGCCCGCGCGAACTCCTCGAGCATGCCCTTCAGGTCCGCCAGGCTGGTGTCGTGGTCGACCACCAGGCCCTCCACCTGGAAGAACTCGAAGCCGTGGCTGGCGTCCGGCGCGTCGTGCCGGTAGCAGCGGCCGGGCGTGATGACCCGGATCGGCGGCCGGAGCGCCTTCATGGCCCGGATCTGGGCCGGGCTGGTATGAGCCCGCAGGATGGTCCCGTCGTCCGCCGGTCGCGGCGGGTCGCTGCCCGGCTCAGCCACATAGAGGGTGTCCCACAGGTCGCGACTGGGGTGGTCGGGCGGGATGTTGAGCGCCTCGAAGTTCCACCATTCGGTCTCGATCTCGGGGCCCTCGAAGACCTCGAAGCCGAAGGCGTGGAAGATCTCGCGGAAGTCGCGCTCCACCGTCATCAGCGGGTGCAGGTGGCCGACCCGCATCGGCCGGCCCGGCGCGCTCATGTCCAGCCCCTCGCCGGCCAGGCGCTCCTCGAGCCGCGTCCGGTGGAGCTGCCCCAGCCGGTCGTTGATTGCGCCCTCCACCTCCTGGCGCACGGCATTGGCGAGCCGCCCGACCTCGGGGCGCTGGTCCCCGGCGACGCTGGGCAGCTCGCGCAGCAGGCCGGTCAGCTCGCCGGCACGGCCCAGCAGCGCGGTCCGCAGCGCCTCCACGGCCTCCGCATCGGCGGCTGCCGCCAGCCGCTCGGCCGCCGCCCGGCGCAGCACCTCCAGGCGCTCGGCCAGGGCCGTCACCGCGCCACCGGGGATGCTGGGGTGCGTGAGATTCGGCTGCGTTCCATCGGTGCCATCTGCCCTGATGATGAGCGAAAAACGAACGACCCCGCTCCGCAAAAGGAGCAGGGCCGATGGGCGCCGACGTCTTCCGCGACGCCAGCTAGCCGGTAAACGACGATCTGGCGGTTTCGACCATGGCGGCGAAGGCCGCCGGCTCGCGCACCGCCAGGTCCGCCAGGACCTTGCGGTCCACCTCCACCCCCGCCGACTTCAGGCCGGCGATGAACCGCCCATACGGCAGCCCGTGCTGCCGGGACGCGGCGTTGATGCGCTCGATCCACAACCGACGCATGTCGCGCTTGCGGTTCTTCCGGTCGCGATAGGCGTACACCAGCGCGTGGAACAGCGCCTCGCGCGCCGGCCGGATCAGGGTCGAGCGGGTCCCGCGCCGCCCATGCGCCTGGGCCAGCAGCCGCTTGTGCCGCCTGTGGGCGGCGACGCCGCGCTTGACTCGTGCCATCCGAGCAGCCTCCTACGCGTGCGGCAGCAGCCGCTGCAGCTGCTTGGCGTGGACGTTGGCGGCGATCGCCATGCCGGCATAGCGGCGCGTGCGGCGGCTCGACTTGATCTGCAGATGATGCCCGCGCCAGGCCTTGGGCCGGACCCACTTGCCGGATCCGGTCTTCCTGTAGCGCTTGGCCGTTCCCTTGTGCGTCTTGATCTTCGGCACTGCTATCCCTGCTTCGCCGGCTGCTGCTCGTCGCCTGGGGCCTCGGGCTCCGGCTCGACCGTCGCGGTCGGGGCTGTCCCCTTGGCAGCGAGCGCGTCGCCGATCGTCTCTCCACCACCTGGCGGCGTTGAGGGCTGCGGGGGCGGCCCCTCGGCCGCGGCACCCTCGCCCGTATCGGTCTTCCTCTCCGGCCGCTTCTCCAGCGGCGCCATCACGATGTACATGTTCCGGCCCTCGAGGAGCGGCGGCCGCTCCACCGTGCCGTGCTCGGTCAGCATCTCCGCGGCCCGGTCCAGCAGGTCGCGCCCCAGGTTGGCGTGGCTCATCTCGCGGCCACGGAACTGGACCGTGACCTTGACCCGGTCCCCGTCGTCCAGGAACTCGCCTGCCCGACGGAGCTTGGTGCGGAGGTCGTTGACGTCGATCTTGACCCGCAGCCGGATCTCCTTGAACGTCTGCGACTTCTGCTTCCTCTTCGCTTCGCGCTCTCGCTTCTGGAGCTCGTACTTGTACTGGCCGAAGTCCAGGATCCGGCACACGGGCGGAGCGGCCGTGGGCGCCACCTCCACGAGGTCGAGTCCCCTCTCCTGAGCCAACGCGAGCGCTTCGACGGTCGGCATCACGCCGAGCTGCTGGCCCTCATCATCGATGACCCGCACCTCGCGGATCCGGATCATCTCATTGACTCGCAGGTCCCTTGCCAGTGCCTCTACCGCTCCTCCAACAAAGGGGCCACCGACCGACTCCGGACGGGTGGCCCACATAACGCGAAAACGCCGGCAGATCGTACACCGATTTCGAACATCCGGTCAACGAGCGCCCCGAACCATCCCGGGGACTGGTCGAGCGAGACCGTCAGCCGGGATAGTCGTAGAAGACCGCCACCTGGCGGCCGTCCGGATCCGCCACCCGGAAGGAGCGGCTGCCCTCCCATCGGTCGCCCGACGGTGGCGCCACCAGCGCGAACCCGCGCCCGGCAAGCTCCTGGGCCCAGGCGTCGACCTCGCCGGCGGTCTCCACCCGGAAGCCGATCTGGATGCCGTCGCGCGTCGCCCGATCACCGCGCCGGAAGCTCAGCTCGAACCCGCCCAGCTCCAGGTCCACCCCCGACTCGTCGGCCGCGCGCTGCCGGAACCCGAAGGCCGATGCATAGAACTCGGCCACCCTTGCGGGGTCCGTGGAGGCGAGCGCCAGCTGGCCCACCCCGCGCATCTTCCTCACCAGCTGACCCGGGATCCGCGAGGGAGCAGGGGATGCGGCGGGGCGGCGGGCAGGCGAGCGCATCCCGTCCGGTAGTAACCGAGTGACTGATAGGTGCCACGCCGCTTCCGGCGGACCCCGGGGCGCAGCCTTCGGCGAGCGTGATCGCTCGCGTCGCCCCACACGCCCCGGCCGCGATGACCGCCTAGCAGTAACCCGGCTACTGGCTGACGGAAAACCCCAGCCCGCCGCCGCCGCCGGTGGGCACCGCGCCACACAACGCAGTCCAGGGTCCCCACCCTACTCCGCCTGGTCGCCGTCCGCGTAGGGCCACAGTTCGCGCCGATCCGCACGGGCTCGCAGGTCGGCCACGAAGTCGTCCAGGGCGACCCCCTGCGACGATTCGCCGGTGCGCAGCCGTGGCGACACGGCTCCCGCTTCGGCGTCACGGTCCCCCACCACCACCATGACCGGGATCTTCTGCTCCTGGGCGTCGCGCAGCTTGGCCTGCATCCGCTCCGAGCGGTCGTCCACCTCGGCCCGCAGCCCGGCGGCCGCCAGCGCATCGCGCACCCGGCCCGCGTACTCGACGTGGCGGTCGGCGATCGGCACGACCTGGGCCTGGACCGGGGCCAGCCACAGCGGGAAGGCGCCGGCGTAGTGCTCGGTGATGATGCCGGTGAAGCGCTCGAACGAGCCGTAGATGGCGTAGTGGATGATCACCGGCCGTGCGAAGCCGCCATCCGCGGCGCGATACTCCAAGTCAAAGCGCTGCGGCAGCTGGTAGTCCAGCTGGATGGTGCACAGCTGCCACTCGCGACCCAGCGCGTCGTCGATGAAGACGTCGATCTTGGGCGCGTAGAACGCCGCGCCGCCGGGGTCCATCTCGTATGCCAGGCCGTCCGCCTCCAGCGCGTCGCGCAGCTTGCCCTCGGCCATGTCCCAGAACTCGTCGGAGCCGAGCCGCTTCTCCGGCCGGGTGGCCAGCTTGAAGCGCGGCTGGAATCCGAAGGGCTCGTACTGGCGATGCATCAACCGCAAAGCCAGGCTCAGCTCGTCGGCGATCTGGTCCTCCCGGCAGAAGACGTGCGAGTCGTCCTGGACCAGCTGGCGCACGCGGAACATGCCGGAGAGCGCGCCGGTCAGCTCCTTGCGCATCAGAACCGAGTAGTCGCAGAAGCGGAGCGGAAGCTCGCGGTAGGAGCGGGCCCGGGTGCGGTAGACCAGGATCTCCTCCGGGCAGTTCATCGGTTTCATGCCCGACAGGTGGTCGTGATCGTCCAGCACGAACATGTTGTCCTGGTAGAGCTCCCAGTGGCCGGACTGCTCCCAGAGCTCCTTGCGGACCAGGGTCGGGGTGCGAACCTCGGCGAAGCCGCCCTCGCGGCGAACCTGGCGCGACCAGTCCTCCAGGGCGCGGAAGAGGGCCATGCCGCGCGGGTGCCAGAACGGCGCGGCCGGCGACTCGGGGTGGAAGGTGTACAGGTCCAGGTCGCGACCCAGCTTGCGATGGTCGCGCTTGCGGGCCTCCTCCAGGCGCCACAGGTGGCGATCCAGGTCCTCCTGGCTGTCCCAGGCGGTGCCGTAGATGCGTTGCAGCATGGGGCGGGTCTCGTCGCCACGCCAGTACGCCCCGGCCGAGCTCAGCAGCTTGAAGGCACCCAGCTCGCCGGTCGAGGCCAGGTGCCCTCCGCGGCACAGGTCCTCGAATGAGCCGTGGCGGTAGAAGGTGACCGTCTCGCCCTCCGACGCCGGCAGGTCACGCACGATCTCGACCTTGAAGGGCTGGTTCTCGCCTTCCAGCCGGGCGATCGCCTCCTGGCGCGACGCCTCCGAGCGCTCGAAGTGGTGGTCGGCGGCCTGCTGCTCGCGCATGCTGGCCTCGATCTGCTCCAGGTCGGCGGGGGTGAGCGCCCGCGGCAGGAGGAAGTCGTAGTAGAAGCCGTCCCTGATGGCCGGACCGATGCCCAGCTGGGCGTCCGGGAACAGCTGCACCACCGCCGCGGCCATCATGTGCGCGGCGCTGTGGCGCATGGCCGCCAGGCGGTCCTCCAGCCCCGACGACAGGGCGGCGGATGCGTCGGAGGCGAGCTCGTCGGCGTCGATTGCCATGTGCGAAGCGTAGCAGCCCGGCCGGGCGGCTCGACCCTCAGACCGCCTTGAACTGCTCGAACGGCTGGCGGCAGTCGGCGCAGTGGTAGATGGCGCGGCACAACGTCGGCCCGAACGCGTTCTCCAGGGTCGTGTTCCGCGATCCGCAGTACGGGCATTCCGCCGCCGGCAGCATCATCTGCAGCTCTGCACCGCTGAAGGCCGGACCGATGTCGACGGGCGGCGCGAACCCGCTCCGCCGCAGCTTCTCCCGCCCTTCGGGCGTGATCCGCTCCGATGTCCACGGGACGGCGAAGCTGACCTCCACGGCCACCTCGTCTGCCAGCTCCAGGCCCCGCAGCCGCTCCCCGATCTGCCGCTGCATGACGTCGATGGCCGGGCACCCGACGAAGGTCGGCAGCAGCTCCACGCTGAGGCGCTCCCCGCCGCCCGGCCGTGGCAAAAAGCGGACAGCGCCGATGACCCCCAGCTCCACCACGCTGATGGCGGGGATCTCCGGGTCCGCGATCTCCTCCAGGGCCGACCAGACCACCAGCTCACGGGCATCCCGGACCGGCGCGCGGGCTACCACGTGGCTCCCTCCTGCGAGCGGGCCACCATGGTGAACTCGCCGTGCAGCCAGGCGAAGTCGGGCGTGCGCCGCGACCGGCCATCGGCGGCGGGCCGGACCTCGTCGGCCGGGACGGGCAGGCCCAGTGCCTGCAGCACGGGGACCACCCGCTCCAGCCATCTCGCGCGCAGCTCCTCCAGGTCGTTCGGCAGGATCCCGGCCGACCGCAGCACCCCCTCGCCGGCCAGCGGCGCGAAGATCGCGTGCGCGTCCGGCCACAGGCGCAGCAGCGCTTCGGCCAGGCGGTCGCGGGCCTCGCCGCCGGCGTCGGCCAGCCGCCTGATCCACACGTCGAAGTGCATCAGGTGGTAGCTCTCCTCGCGCCGCATCTTGGCTGCCAGCTGGGCGACGGGACCGTGCATCGATTCGGCCAGCGACTCCAGCCGGACTGCATCGGCCGCCTCGTACAGGAAGCGGCGCGCGACGGTGAAGGCCCAATCGGTCCGGGCGTGGTTCATCAGCGCCGCGTGGCGGTAGGCGTCCGGCTCCCGGCCGAAGGCGATCCGGTCGGCGTCGTCATCGGTCAGGCCGGCGAGCAGCTCGTACCAGGCCCGGGCGTGCCCGATCTCGTCCTGGCTGATGCTGCTCATCGCCACGTCCTCCTCCAGCATGGGCGCGATGCCGGTCCACTCGGAATCCCAGAAGCCGAGCACGAACTCGTCGTCGGCCAGGGACAGCAGGAGCTCCGCCAACGCATCGCGGGTGGCGTCATCCATCGGTCGCTCCCTGCTTGGCTCGTTCCCTGGCCGCCTCCAGCTTGTGCTTGATCAGATAGCCTCCCGGGCGCTTGTGGGACCGATCGAACGGAGGTTGCAGCAGGTCCGGGTCGTCCAACTCCACGATCGCCTCGCGCGGGACGACCCATAGCCGATGGCTCTCCTGCCGTCGGCCGTAGAACTCGCGCGCGTAGTGCATCGCCAGCTCCTCGTCCGGTGCCCGCACGCTGCCGCCGTGGACCATGGGGTCGCCCTCCGCCTCCTGGCGGAAGACCTCCCAGACGCGATCCTTCGAGTCGCTCACCCGCCAAGCGTACCGCGGGCGCGGTCAGGCGGCCGCGACCGTCTGCGGACCGATGATCGCGTCGCGCACCCATTGCGTGGCATCCCGCGACTCGCGGCGGAAGTCCAGGCGCTGCTGGGACATGGGTCCGTGACCGGTCACCACCCGCCGCAGCTCGTCCCAGTCCGGCTCGGTGTAGTGCCAGCGTCCCTCGACCTCGTCATGGCGCAGGGCCGGGTCCGGAACGGTCAGGCCCAGCTCCCAGATGCGGGGGACGTAGATCGACAGGAACTCCTGGCGCAGCTGCTCGTTGTTCTTGGCCTTGATCTTCCAGATCAGGTCGCGGTCCTTCGCCGGATCGGTGGGCGGGCCGTGCATCTGCATGAGCGGGCCCCACCATCGGTCCAGGGCCTCCTGCACCATGCCACGCTGGGCATCGGTCCCGCTCATCATGGTCAGCACCACGTCGCGGCCGTGCATGATGTGGACCGATTCCTCCCAGCAGATCTTCTTCATGGTGCGCGCATAGGGCGCGTACGAGGAGTCGCGCAGCGCCTGCTGTGACACGATCGCCGCCGCGTCGACCAGCCAGGCGATGATCCCCACGTCGGCCCACGACGCGGTCGGGTAATGGAAGACGTTGTGGAACTTCGTCCTGCCGCCCAGCAGGTCGGCCAGCATCTGCTCCCGCGGCTTGCCCAGGTCCTCGGCCACGCGGTACAGCAGCTGGGCATGGCCGACCTCGTCCTGCACCTTGCTGGTGAGGGCCAGCTTTCGCCGCAGGGTGGGAGCGCGCAGGATCCACTCGCGTTCGGGGAGGACGCCCATCAGCTCTGAGTTGGCGTGCATCTCCACAAACTTGAGCACCGCGGCGCGGTAGTCGTCCGGCATCCAGTCGTCCGGCTCCACCTTCCCCCCGCCCATGACGTGGGCGTAGAAGGCCTCGGCGCGTCCGCTCTCGGTCACCCTCACAGGGTACCGCATGAGCGATGCCACGGCGAGCGTGCCTCGGTGTCAGATAGTTGACTGCCACCCTCGCGTGTGGTGTTATTCTGGAGCATGCGAACCACCGTGGGTGGTGGCATGTATCTTGCAGTGGTAGCGCCGAGCCAATGACGCCCAGCTCCGAGCACCAGCCGCCATGGGGGCAAGCGCCGGGGTGCCCAGCGCCGTGGTGCGATGTCCGGCGTGGGATTCGGCCGTGACCACCCATCGCGCTCGACGCTCGGCGCGTTGGGCTGGCCTGCCTTGGCGCCGCCGGCACGGTGACCTTCGACGACGTCGGCCTCTACGCCATCAGGCGATGCGCATTCGGACGAGAACTGGCCACAGGAGACACCCAAGATGACGACCGGGCGGATTCGCACCAGGCAGCGCGGGCTGGCGCTCGCGCTCTCCTACCTCCTTGCCAGCGCCTTGCTGGTCACCACCCCGGCGTCGGGCTCACCGGAAGAGTGGACGGCCAAGGTCGATCCATCGGTGCTGCAGGCGGCCGCCGCCGGCCCGACCGACTTCCTCGTGTACCTGCACGCCAAGGCGGACCTCAGCCCGGCCGAAGCGGCCAGCACCAAGGCGCAAAAGGGCTGGTTCGTGTTCGACGCGCTGACCACCACGGCGCGTCAGAGCCAGGCGCCGCTGCTGGCGCTGCTTGACGAGGCCGGGGCGCGGTACACGTCGTTCTGGATCGCGAACTCGATGGCCGTCAGCGGCGATCTCGAGCTGGTCGAGATGCTTGCCAGCCGCGCCGAGGTGCGGGCCATCTATCCGGTCGGCCGCGGCGAGCTCCAGCACCCGGTCGATGTGCCCGGCGGCACCGAGGCGGTCGACGCGACGACGGCCGTGGGTCCCAGCATCGCCCACGTCCGGGCCGACGAGGCCTGGGCGCTCGGCTACCGTGGCCAGGGAGCCGTCGTGGCCGGCGCGGATACCGGCGTGCGCTGGACGCACAGCGCGATCAAGAACCAGTACCGCGGCTGGGACGAGGCGACCGGGGCCGCGGACCACAACTACAACTGGCACAACGCGGCCGGCCCGAACGCGGCCTGCCCGACCGACAACTCCCAGCCGTGTGACGACCACGACCACGGCACGCACACCGTGGGCACTATCGTCGGCGACGACGGCGGCGCCAATCAGATCGGCGTCGCGCCCGACGCGGAGTGGATCGCCTGCCGAAACATGAACCAGGGTTTCGGGCTCGTGCCGACGTACATGGACTGCATGCAGTGGTTCATCGCACCGACCGACCTCAACGGCAACAATCCCGATCCATCTAAGGCGCCAGATGTGGTCAACAACTCGTGGGGCTGCGTCGAGGTCTGCGCGCCGCCGATGCTCAAGGACATGACCGACGCCAGCCGCGCGGCGGGCATCTTCTACGTCGTCTCGGCCGGGAACGACAATCAGTTCTTCCTGGGCCTGACCATGGCCTGCAACACGATCAACTTCCCGCTCGCGGTCTACGACGCTGCGTTCACCGTGGGCGCCACGGGGGCGACGAACGACAACATCGCCTCGTTCAGCAGCCTCGGGCCGGTCGTTGACAATCCCATCGAGGGCGTCGCCTACCGCAAGCCGGACATCGTGGCCCCCGGCGTCGGGATCCGGTCGGCCCTGAGCGGCAACGACAACCAGTACGGCAACTTCAGCGGCACGAGCATGGCCGGCCCGCACGTCGCGGGCGTGGTGGCACTGATCATCTCGGCCAATCCCGCCCTCCGCGGCCATATCGACACCATCGAGCAGGTCATCCGCGAGACCGCCGTGGCGCGGACCTCCAACCTCGGTTGCGGCGGCGACTCCTCGACGCAGGTTCCCAACAGCGTCTACGGCTGGGGGCGCATCGACGCGTTGGCGGCGGTGCAGCGCGCCCTGGAGACCGACCCGACGCCGGCCTCCACCCGCGAGACGGTGGGCCTGCCCGCCCAGGCGGTGGCAGCGGAGAAGGAGACGCTCATCCAGGAGCATCCGACCACCGACTACACCGGCGGGGCGGCGGTGGAGGGGACGACCACCTGGCGCGTGGTGAAGGACACCGGCAACTGCTGCGAGAACCATGTGACCACCTCCAGCGGAGGCCGCCTGTTCGACATCGGCGGCAGCTTCATCAACTACACCGATGACCGCGGTCAGACCTGGACGTCGATCCGGCCGCCCGAGCCGCTGGTCAACGGCGAAGGCTCCATGGCGATGGCGCCCAACGGCGACGTCATCGGTATGACCTGGGACGCCTACTCCGGCGACCATTTCGTGGCCTACAAGTACAACGCCGACACCGGCGAGTGGCGGACGTTGACCAACGTGCTGCATCAGCCGGTCTACGACCGGCCATGGCTGACGGTGGTGCCCGGGCCGTTCACCGATCTGGCCGGCAAGACCGTGCCCTACATCTCGATCGTGCAGGGCGGCACCGGTGTCAAGGACCCGATGTTCGTCAGCACCGATGGGCTGCTGTACGCCGAGCCGTCGAGCCTCAACCTGGGCAGCCTCAGCAGCGAGCAGGTGACGGGCTTCTTCCCGATCAGCGCCGATCCGTCCTTCGACTGGATCCAGCCAATCCGCCGCGCGCCGGTCACCGGGCTGGGCGGCGGCTACGCGCTCGCCAGCGGCGGCTTCCAGCTGGATC
>JBOGSY010000035.1:0-12065 GCA_050691915.1 Candidatus Limnocylindria bacterium
ATCCTGCTGCCGCCGGGGCCGGACGACCAGTGGACCCTGTCGGTCCAGCACACCGAGGAGGAGATCGACCGGCACGTTGCCGTGTTCCGCGAGTTCGCCCAGGAGGTCGCCGGCTAGCGGCGTGACCAGCCGCGTATCAGCGGCACGGACTCTGCTGTGATGGGAGGCGCCATGCTCGAACGGGTCGCCCGACCGCTGGCCGGGCTCTGGAACGGGATCTCCGCGGCGGTGGACGCCTCGTACCGGGTGCTCGGCCGCCCCGGCAAGCTGCTGCAGGATTTTCTCAACGGCGTCTGGCTGGGTCACTCGCTGCACGCGGTGCTGGTCGATGTCGTGGTCGGGGGTGCCACCGCGGCCCTGCTCCTGGACGTCCTGCGCGTCTTCTTCGCGGTGGACGGCCTGGAGACGGCCACCACTTGGGTGCTGGCGCTGGCCTTGCTGTCCGGGATCGGCGCCATCTTCTCCGGCCTGACCGATTACAAGGACACGCTCAAGGGCGACGAGAAGAACCTCGCCGGGCTGCACGGGACCATCAACCTCGTCGCCATCGGGTTCTTCGCGGTATCCCTGCTCCAGCGGCTGGGTGGAGGCCACGACGCGGCCTTCTGGGTGCTGCTGGCCGGCTACGGCGTGGTCAGCGTGGGCTCGTACATCGGCGGGCACGTCGTCTTCAAGTACGGCTACATGGTGAATCGGAACGCCTTCGCCAAGGGCAAGCGGGCGAAGGAGTTCACCGCGGTGCTGCCCGCCGCCGACCTGCCGCCGGACACGCCCACCAAGGCGTCCCTGGGCGCCACCACGCTCGTCCTCGTGCGCCGGGGCGACGTGGTCCACGCCCTGAAGGAGACCTGCTCCCACGCCGGCGGGCCATTGTCCGAGGGCCGGCTGACCGGCGACGGCATCCAATGTCCCTGGCATTTCTCCGTCTTTCGGCTCGCCGACGGGTCGGTCCGGCACGGTCCGGCGGCCACACGCCAGGTGGCCTATGCCGCTCGGATCAACGCCGACCAGGTCGAGGTCCAGGGACCGATCGAGTAACCGCGACTCGGCGTCCGTCGTCGGCAGCGGACCACCCGCGCCGATTCGCTATCCTGTCCTTCGCGAACGGCCCCACACGCGCAGATGCACGAAAGGACCCGTCCCGCGTGACCTACCTCACGAGCGCAGAGCACGACGAGCTGCGTGCCGTCGTGCGGCAGCTGGCCGAGGAGCGCGTCGCGCCGCGGGCGGCGGAGATCGATGCCACCGCCGAGTTCCCGTGGGACCTCAAGGAGCTGCTGGCCAGGCAGGACCTGCTGGGGACCTGCTTCGAGGAGCGCCACGGCGGCACGAATCTCGACGGCATCGGCCAGGCCATCCTGGTCGAGGAGATCGCGCGCGTGGATGCCACCACCAGCCTCATCCCCATCGTCCAGAAGCTGGGCGCGCTCCCGATCATGCTGGCCGGGACCGACGCACAGAAGGACCGATACATCCCGCGGCTGGCCTCCGGGGAGTGGCTGGTCGCCTTCGCCCTGACCGAGGCGGCGGCCGGCAGCGACGTGGCGGCCAACAAGATGCGCGCCCGGCTGGAGGGCGACTGCTACGTCCTCAACGGCAGCAAGCGCTTCATCACCCACGGCAGCGTGGCCAACGTCCTCACCGTCTTCGCATTGACCGATGCATCGGCCGGCGGCCGCAAGGGGATGAGCGCCTTCATCCTGGAGACCGATACGCCCGGCTTCGCCGCCCCGCGGGTCGAGCACAAGATGGGGATCCGCGGCTCGCCGACCGCCGAGCTCACGTTCGACGACGTCCGGGTCCCGGCCGAGAACCTGATCGGTGCCGAGGGGGACGGCTTCAAGATCGCGATGAGCACGCTCGACCGCTCTCGCCTGTCGATCGCCGCGCAGGCGGTGGGCATCGCCCAGGGCGCCACGGACCAGGCGACGCGCTACGCCGCCGACCGCGAGCAGTTCGGCCAGCGGGTGGTGGACTTCGAGGGGATCCAATTCATGCTGGCCGATATGGCCAGCCAGACCGAGGCCGCCCGCGCCCTGACCTACGCCGCCGCGGCGCGCGTCGACGCGGCGGCATCGGACCTGCCGTACTGGACCAGCAGCGCCAAGCTGGTGGCCGGCGACACCGCCATGCGGGTCACCACCGACGCCGTCCAGGTCCTGGGCGGCTATGGCTATATCACCGAGTACCCCGTCGAGCGGATGATGCGGGATGCCAAGATCACGCAGCTCTACGAGGGGACCCAGCAGATCCAGCGCCTGATCGTTGCCCGCCAGCTGCTGCAGCGGATGGGCATCGGCACCGGGCCGGCAAGGAGAGAACCCTGACCGTAAAGATCGTCGTCTGCATCAAGCAGGTTCCGGCCACGACCGCGGAGAAGCGGTATACCGACGACCTGCGCCTGGACCGGGCTGCGGCCGAATCGGTCATCAACCCGCTCGACGAGTACGCCATCGAGGCGGCGCTTCGGCTCCAGGAGAGCGGCGCCGCCGAGTCCGTCGCCTACCTGTCGATGGGACCCGAGCAGGCCGCGGAAGCCCTGCGTCGGGCGCTGGCCATGGGGGGCGACGAGGCCTACCTGGTGACCGATGGCGCCCTGGCGGGCGCGGACGAGTGGGCCACCGCCCGGGTGCTGGCGGCCGCCCTGGACCGGCTGGCCCCCGACGTGGCGCTGATGGGCATGGCCTCCGATGACGCCCGCGGGTCACTGGTCCCCGGCGCGGTGGCGGCCATGCGCGGGGTCCCTCTGCTCTCCTACGGCTCGGAGCTGACTGTGGCCGATGGCGCGGCCCGCATCCGGCGCCTGACCGCCAGCGGCTTCGACATCATCGGGGCCCCGCTGCCGGTCGTGGCCAGCGTCACCGACCAGGTGGGGGAGCCGCGCTACGCCAGCCTGAAGGGGATCATGGCCGCCAAGCGCAAGCCGCTGGAGAGCTGGTCCCTGTCGGACATCGGCCTGGCGCCCGACCAGCTGGCTGGCGGGGCGGTCACCCGGGTGATCGAGGCGCGTCCACCCGAGGCCAAGCCGCCCACCGAACGAATCGAGAACGTCGGGGCCCAGGAGGCCGCCGCCAGGGTCGCCGATTGGCTGGGGGCGAGGAAGCTGATCTGATGGGCAACGACATCTTCTTCCTGGCCGAGCTCACCGACGGCAGGCCGTCTCGCAGCGCGCTGGAGCTGGCCGCCGGCGCCGCCGAGCTGGCGGCGCAGTCCGGCGGCGCTCCGGTCGCGATGGCCTACGGGACGGGCGCGCGCGAAGGAGCCGCCGGGCTGGGCGTGGCCGGTGCCGCGCGAGCGGTCATCCTCGGCGATGAGGCGGCCCCGGCCATCACTTTCGCCGCAGCGGCCGCGGCGGCGGTGGGCGGGGCACAGCCGCTGGCGGTGCTGGCCCCGGCCACGCCCAACGGCCGGGACCTGGCGGCGGCGCTGGTGGGCCTGCTGAACCTGCCCGCCTTCGGTCCCGTGCGCGCGGCGCGGGTCGAGGGCGGAAAGCTGCGCACCGAGCAATCCACGCTGCAGGGCACGGTCGTAACGGTCAGCGAGCCGGCGGACGGCGCGCCGCAGCCCGCGGTGGTCCTGGTGCTGGCCAACACCTTCACGCCGGTCGAGGGCGGCGACGGGGCGGCCGAGGTGAGCGACGCTCCCGCGGCCGACGCCGGGGCCTTCGGGACAGCCGCCGTGGTCGAATCCCACCCCGCCCAGGCCGCGGTCGTCAACCTGGAGGAGGCGGCCGTGATCGTGGCCGGCGGACGGGGCGTCGGGAGCGAGGAGGGCTTCACCCCGCTGCACGAGCTCGCGGCGGCCCTGGGCGGCGCGGTGGGCGCCAGCCGCGCCGCGGCGGACGCGGGCTGGATCCCGTACCAGCTCCAGATCGGGCAGACGGGGAAGGTGGTCAAGCCCTCGCTCTACATCGGCGTGGGCATCAGCGGGGCCATCCAGCACCGGGTCGGCATGCAGACCGCCGAGAACGTGATCGCCATCAACAAGGACCCCGATGCCCCAATCGGCGAGTTCGCCGACCTGTTCGTGGTCGGCGACCTGTTCGCCATCGTTCCGAAGCTCACCGAAGAGATCAAGCGCCGCAAGGGGATGTGAAACCGATGCGTCAGTCCGCCTTCCTCCTGGCCGCCGTCCTGGCCCTGCCGCTCTCCTGGCTCACGGGCCGGGGCGGCGCCCGCCGCCGCCCGCACGGGTACGGCCGCGAGCTGCACCGCTATCGGGACGAGCTGGCGGAGGCCACCGCCCGGATCGACGGCACGCTGGGCTCCGCCGCGGAGGTTGTCGACGCCCTGCGTCGGCGAGCCGTGGACGTCGAGGAGGCAGTCGCCCAGCTCCAGTCGCAGGAAGACGAGCTGGACGCCACGGCCGACCAGCTGCGCGAGATGCTGGCCCCGGAGGAGCTCCACGGCCTGCACATGGAGTACGAGGCCAACCTGGAGCGCGGCCTGCGCGGCATCGTGACCGCGGAGCGGGGCTGCTCCATCACCCGCCTTCCCCACCGGCCGCCGGACGACGAGGAGCCGTTCAGCTACTGGAAGCGCGGCCACCAGAACATCACCAACGCCCGCCTGCGGATGCAGGAGGTCGTGGAGGTGCTGCTCGCCTGGGAGCCCGGCAAGCCGGCCGAGGTGACGGTCACGACCCGCCTGCACCGCGCCTAGCGAGTCGGGGCGCCGCGCCCAGGGAGTCGAGCGCGCCGGAGTGGGTCCATATCTTGTGGTATGCTCAGTCACGGTACCACCAATGGTGTAGTCCGCACGGGAGGCAACGCTTGCGCTGTCCACGCTGCAACCAGGCGGGGACGCGGGTCATCGACTCGCGCGACCTCGAAGCGGGGAGCACCATCCGCCGCCGGCGGGAGTGCGAGTCCTGCGCCTTCCGATTCACCACCTATGAGCGCCCCGAGGGGGCGCGGCTGATCGTCGTCAAGCGCGACGGCACGCGGCAGGAGTTTGACCGCTCCAAGCTTCTCGGCGGGCTCTTGCGGGCGCTGGAGAAGCGCCCGGTGACCTTGGCGCGGGTGGAGCAGGCGGTCGACGACATCGAGGCCCAGCTGCGAACCCGCGGGGACCCGGAGGTCACCTCCCAGGAGATCGGGCGGATGGCGACCGATGCGCTGCGCGACATCGACCAGCTGGCCTACATCCGGTTCGCATCGGTCTATCACAGCTACGAGGACATCTCGACCCTGAAGCGCGAGGTCGATCGGCTCATCGGCGAGCGGGTCGCTCCGTCGGAGGAATAGCGTGGTTCTATCCGACCGGGACATCCGGGCCGAGGTCGAGGCCGGCCGGATCGTGCTGGACCCCTACGTGCCCGAGGCCGTGCAGCCCTCCAGCGTGGACCTGCACCTGGATCGCCGTTTCCGGGTGTTCCGCAACAGCCGCTACCCGTACATCGACGTTCGGGAGGAGCAGCCGGAGCTGACCGAGCTGGTCGAGATCGGCGGTGACGATCCGTTCATCCTGCACCCCGGCGAGTTCGTGCTGGGCTCCACCCTGGAGCGGGTTGGCCTGCCGGACGACCTGGTCGCCCGATTGGAAGGGAAAAGCTCCTTAGGCCGCCTTGGGCTGCTCATCCACTCCACCGCCGGCTACGTGGATCCCGGCTGGGACGGCAACCTGACCCTGGAGCTTTCGAACGTCGCCAACCTGCCCATCACCCTGTACGACGGGATGAAGATCGGCCAGATCAGCTTCCAGAGGCTCTCGTCGCCGGTCGAGGTCGCGTACGGCGACCCGCGGATCGGCTCGCGGTACCGCGGCCAGCGAGATCCGACCGCCAGCCTGTACCATCGGGACTTCGACCGCAGCCGCATCCGCCGCTGATCGCACGCATCGCCCGGAGGGCTCATCGTCTAGTGCCAGAGCCGCTCTACGCCATCACGCCCGACGAGCGGGCCCGGACCTTCGCCGGCGGCGCGCGGGTCAGGATCGTGCGCGCCGGATGGTTCCGGCCTGACGCCGGCGGGTTCTTCGGCGTCGTACCGCAGGCCCTCTGGTCGCGGTTCCCGGGGACCGCGACGGACGAGCGCGGGCGGCTGCTGCTGCGCCTGAACCTGCTCCTGGTGGAGGCCAGCGGCAAGCGGATCCTGGTCGAGACCGGCACCGGCGTGCGCCGGACGGCGAAGGACCGCGACATCAAGGGCATCGAGGGCGGGGACCCGGCCGCCGCGCTGCAGGCGGTGGGCGAGGATCCGGCGACCATCGACTTCGTGGTGCTCAGCCATCTGCATTACGACCACGCCGGCGGGCTGGTGGACGAGCGCGGCAGGCCGAACTTCCCGCGCGCCCGGTACGTGGTGCAGCGCGACGAGGCGGAGGCGGCCCATGGCGACGAGCTTCGGCTGGCCGGGCTGATGGAGACCGAGCAGCTGGACCTGGTTCGTGGCGCCGGGCAGCTGGCGGAGGTGTCCGGCGAGGTGGAGCTGGTGGAGGGCGTCAGCGTCCTGCCGACCGGCGGACACACCCGCGGATCGCAGGCGGTGCTGATCGGCGCCCGCAACGGCGGCGGTCGCGCCGGTGACCCGCGCGAGCGGGCCGTCTTCTGGGGCGACCTGATCCCCACCCGCTGGCAGCTGCCGGTGCGCTGGGTGAGCGCCTACGACGACTACCCGATCGACGCCGTCGAGACCCGCAACCAGCTGGTGCCCAAGGCCGCCGCCGAAGGCTGGTGGTGCTACTTCACCCACGACCCGGGTGACGACCTGCCGGTCCAGATCGAGGCAACCGAGAGGGGCGGCTTCCGCGTCCGCCCCGCCTGATCGCTATCATTGGGGGGCCACCTTTCCGGCGCCCGTCCGGCGCCCGGCCCCATCAAGCACCACAGCACGAGGTCGCAACGCCTTGATCCCTACTGCCCCGCGTCGCCTGCTGCCGGCCGTCGCCGGCGCCCTGGCCCTGGTCCTGGCCGCCTGCTCGTCCGGCCCCACCATCACGCCCCTGCCGAGCGGGGCCGAACCGCCGGCCGACTGCGCCCGGGTGGATGCCGACGCGGTCATCACCCTGACCGCCGACGACCTGGAGTTCAGCGCTCCCTGCCTGGTCGCCAACGCGGGCGAGGCGTTCACCATCAGCTTCACGAACCTGGAGAGTCAGCCGCACAACGTGGCCGTCTATGGGGACAGCTCGAAGGCGAACGAGATCATGCGCGGCGACATCATCAGCGAGCAGGGCGCCAGCGAGGACTACGAGGTGGAGGCCCTGGCCGCAGGCGAGTACTACTTCGACTGCACGGTCCACCCGGCCGACATGAACGGCATCCTCTACGTGGTCGAGGGCTGATGCCCGCCGGCCGAACCCTCAGACGGGACCCATCAGCTCGCCCAGGATGGCGGCCATTCTGGCGGGTGACAACGGACCGATGACCTCGCGCACCACGGTGCCCGCCCCGTCCACGAAGAAGTGGCGGGGCAGGCCGTCGGTGCTCGCCCAGCGGTAGTAGTTCTCGAGGCTCGGGTCCAGCAGGATCGGATACGCGATGGCGTAGCGCTCGGCGAAGTCCTGCACCGAGGCGCGCGATTCCCCCCAGTCCACGCCCAGGACCAGGAGCCGGTCCCCGTAGGCTTCGGCCAGGCGCTGCATCGCCGGCATCTCGGTGCGGCACGGCTCGCAGTTGGTGGCCCAGAAGTTGACCCAGGTGACCCGGCCGGCGCCATCGGCCAGGCTCCACGACCGGCCGTCCAGGTCTTCGGCCGCGATCCCCGGGGCGGGCAGGCCCACCAGGCTGCCGTCCGTGCCGCCGGCGTCCCCGCGCAGCAGCGGCAGCGTGACCAGCACCGCCAGGATCACGCCCACTCCGAGGATCAGCCCCAGCCAGAGGAAGGACCGGCGCCCGCGGCGCATCGGGCTACAGCCCGGCCACGAGGGCGCGCAGGTCCGGCGCGGTCATCGGCGCCTCCAGGCGATCCACCCCGTCCACGGCCACCACCGGCACCCGGAAGCCATAGCGGACCACCAGCTCGTCACTGGCGTCCACGTCCACGCGTGCATAGCCATCCCGCCCGACCATCTCGTCCAGCAGGACGCGCGCCTCGTCGCAAAGGTGGCAGCTGTCGCGCTCGTAAAGCGTGACCCTGGGTCCCATGCGCCGATGATACGGCGCGGACCCGGCGTGGCCCACCGGGACGCCGTTGGGTACCATGGTGCCGGCGCCGCCCCCGTAGCTCAGCGGATAGAGCGAGGCCGTCCTAAGGCCTGCGTCGGGGGTTCGATTCCCTCCGGGGGCGCTTTAAGCCAACTAGCGCGGTCATGTCGTCGTCAAAAAACGTCGGGCGGCCGGGGTCCAGACAATCTCCTCGGGGTCCACTTGCCCATCACAGACGGGGACTTGCTCGACTAGCAGACCGACTAGTTCCTTGACTCGTGACGGACTAGCGCTGTCCACGCTCTGTGCCAGTGTGAGGACCACCCGACGGTGGGCGTCAAACTGCACCAACTTGTCGGAGTCTGGCACCTCGGCAATCGACTGCTCTAGGGATGCTTTTTGCGTGCGGTACTCGGCCTCTGTCAAGTCGCCCCATGTGTACAGGTCACGGCTCCGCTGTAGGGCGGTGGTAAGCCTCTGGCGCTTCTTATCTGATAGACCAGCCGTTGGGACCTTGAGGCGGCGTGACAACTCCTCACGGGCTGCCTGAATGACTCTGGCGGGCAATGCGGCCTCACGGACGGCTTGCACAACGGCTCGCTCGATGTGATCGGCGCTCGCGCTGGGCTGCGCGCAGCGTACACCACAGCGGTAGTAGCGCCACTCGATACCGCGATTCAGGGTTGCGGTCCCGCGCAAGTTCGCGTTGCAGGCGCACTTGGCTAGCCCCGACAGGAGGTATGTCCTGTGCGGGCGGTTCGCTCGGCCAGCGCGTCGGCGGACTGCTACACCGGTCTCCGCAGCCCGGTAGTTCTCATCATCCAGAGTCGGAGGATCCTTACCATCGCGCTCGTCAAGACCCCGCTTCCAGACCGCAAAGCCCACGTAGAAGCGCCGTCGTCGCCACACATCCTTTACTGCATCCACGGTCCACAGGCGACCTAGTACCCGCTCGGCACTGAGAGTGTGAGCAATCTGGACGAAGGACCTAGAGGCGAGGGCACGGACAATTCGTCGCACAACCTGCGCCTCGCCTTCAACGATCTCTAGGTTGCGAGGTCGGATGATCTCGCCCTTCGGGTAAGACTCGCGGATGGCCCTGTAGCCCAACGGATCGAGCCCGTTGTGCCCGCCCATCTGATAGACGTAGGCGGCCCGGCGCTTGCCCCTCTCAGCGTCGAGGTCTCGCTGGT
The DNA here is from genome assembly GCA_050691915.1 of Candidatus Limnocylindria bacterium. GTDB lineage: Bacteria > Chloroflexota > Limnocylindria > QHBO01 > QHBO01 > JBOGSY01. The sequence continues at coordinate 9,279 of JBOGSY010000035.1, forward strand.
ACTGCGCGGCCATGCACATGACCCGGAATTGGAAACGTCCGGCTGCGGTCTCAAACTGCGAATTGGGCATCTCAGCCGCCATTGATCCACAAATCCGCGACCTTCTCAGGAGGGACCGCAGCGAGCAGATTCGGGGCTTCCTCATTGACGCTCGACAGCGAGCGCACCATATCCTCGTTCGGCTGCTTGGCCGACAAATTCATGGCATTGCCCTTTTGCCGCTTCAGCGTAAATGTTGAGGCGAAATTGTTGTTTTCGAAGATGGGTAGACGCTGCATCTCCTCGACGCGCCGGACGAAGCGGTGAGGCGTTCAATCGTCTCAACCGAGACATTATCGCTTCTTTCGAACGTGCGTTCGAGGTTCTTCACGGGCTCCCTGATAATTGGCGGGTAAGCGGCCTTCGGTAGGGTCTGGGCGGCCGCGCTCTGGGCTCAGGCAAGATCGCACCGCCGACGGCGTGGACTGAGCGTCAGGCGAACGGACCGGCCGACGTCGCGGCTCTACCTCTGTGCTGCTCAGATGGACGCGGCGAGGTCTTGCCGTACCTCGAGGCTACGAGTATGCTGGCTCCCGCCGAATCAGCGCAGTGGCGCGGAGGGTTGGGATGTTTCGGATGCGAATGGCTGCAGTCTTCGCTTGCTCCGTATCTCTTGCAGGAACCTTGCAGGTCACGGCAACTGCGAGAGCCCTGAATGCGGACGAACTCGCTGCCGCCATGGCAAAGAGGGCTGTGTCGCTTCCGCTCTTGAGCCTAGGCGCTGGCGAGACTCTTGATCCTTTGCCAGATGTTCCGGCGCCCAGCAGCAGTGATCCGATCAGCGATGCTGAGATGCAGGACCTCGAAACGCTCGCTGCTCACTACGGCATGGGCATTGACGATGCCATAGCCCGTTTCGCGTGGAACGACAACTTCTCAATCGCGGTCGATCAAATCCGGCAGAGATTTCCCGCCGAGTTCGCGGGCGCGAGGATTGAAAGCGCCTCGTCGGCGTGGGTTTCCTTCGCTGGACGCCCCCCTTCCGAAGCACTAGCGGTACTCGAAGAGTTTGGTCGGTCTTCGCCAGGCCTAGCAGTCGACGTCGAGGTGGTGGCTAATCGGGGGTTTACTGAGTCGAAGCTCGATGAAGCCGTGCAGTCAGTCCATTACGCGCTCATGGCGTCGCCGCTCGTGTTGAGCGCCTCTTCCGGGTACGACATTCAGACTGGACTAGTGTCATCGCAAGTGATCCTCGCGGAAGGGGTTGACGAATCTCGGGTCCGCGAACTCCAAGATCTCGCAGATAGTCTGTTACCGGCCCACATCGAAGCCGTCGTCTCTGTCGCTCGAACTTCCTCGCTCAGTGGTATCGAAGCGGGGGCGGATTGGCACTACGGCGGTGAAGACATCACCGGTTGCACATCAGGTTTCACCGCCAAGACCTCAAGCGGGTCCCGGCGCGTTGTGACCGCCGGACATTGTGGCAATGCCCAAACCGACGATGGCGACTCCCTTCCATTCAATGATCAGTACTCGTTGACCCACGGGGACTTCCAGTCTCACACCGGAACCGAGCCAATCTACGACAATTTCTACGCGGGTAATGCACGACCCTGGAGGTAAACGCGCGCGACGTCGCCGCAATCGGGGCGCCGACTGTGGGCATGGGGCTTTGTAAGAACGGCGTCACCACGAAGGCGGGCTGCAGCACGGTCCTCAAACTGGGACACTGCGCCGACGCTATCTGCAACCTTGTGCTCATGGAGGATCACATAACTGACGACGGAGACAGCGGTGGACCCTGGTACCTCGGTTCCACAGCATATGGTATCCACTATGGCTGGGATTACGACCCGTTCTGGCCCTTCGATCGGTCTGCTTTTTCGCGTGCAGACAGACTCGACAACGCGCTGTTTATCACTGTTGCCACCAGCTGACTGCCCTGGGTGGCCGCATTGGCTGCCGTACCGCCACCTTCTTTCCGGCCAAGGCTGCCCGGGGAGACGGGCTTATCTCGCACCGCGCGTCTGCGTGACGCGCACGGATCGGGCCGCGTTGCAGTTGGCTGCGCTTGCTAACCGTCGAGGGCTGCACCCAGTTCAATGGTAGTGCGTTGGCGGATGTGGGAGTGACGCCGCGAGGGTTACTCTGGCTCGTGCGGCTGTTCATCATGCTGGCGGTGCTGACGAGCTGCCGCGGTCAGCATGCTCTCGACTCAGGGGACTACACCATCTACGTGCAGGGATCATCCCTTCTCCCGCGAGGAGGAGAAGATGCCCAAATCGAAGGCATGCTCGCGCTGCATGAGGGGTGTGTCGTGCTTGAGTCGGAGGAATCCCACGTCTGGTACCCCGTCGTGTGGCCCGCCCGCACGTCGATCGCATCCGCCGACCCGTTCGCGATCAGGCTTCCCTCGGGCGTAGAGTTGGCGCTTGGCGAGCGGGTGACGGGAGGTGGTGGTTACCAGGCTTCGGTTGATGTCGAGGTAGACATTCCTCAGAAGTGCTTAGGGGAGACGAACGAGATCGCAGTCTTTAACCCTGATGCCGATCCGTCAAAGGGGTGACCGGCTCGTGCCTTGAGGGCTAGTGGGGAGGCGAACCAGTCCTTGGCACCAGTCCCGCCTCCTCAGGGGCGACGGCGTACCAATCGAGCGGGTCGGGCAGATTGGCTTGGCGGGGGTTCGATTCCCTCCGGGGGGGCCACATCACCCGCGACTCGAATCCAGGTCGGAGCCGGCAATGCCGGCCGTAGGGGGCGGAGGGCATTCACGCGATGCTGAGCAGGATGGGCGCGGCGCTGGTCGCC
>JBOGSY010000036.1:0-11871 GCA_050691915.1 Candidatus Limnocylindria bacterium
ACAGCCGCTCGCACCCGCGGGCGCACCGCTCGCACCCGCGGGCGCACCTCACGCTGATACTGGCGGCCGCGCTGGTGGGCGTCGCCGCCGGCGTGGCAACGGGCGCTGCAACCCGCGACGGCCCGCGCTTCGCGCTGGCGCTCTTCACCGATGGCGAGGCGGTCCCCGCCGTCGCGAGCACCGCCTCCAGCTTCACGGCCACGACCTACTACCTGCACAACAACCCCACCCCACCGACCGGCGCCACCAATGCACAGGCCAACCTCGGCATGAACACCACCGCGCCCAGCGCAACCTTCCTGTTCAACTACGACGCCAACCTGGATGCCGGACCCGGCCGCCTGATCCAGCGCGGCGGGAGCGGGGCGGGCGAGACGAACCTGGCGCGCTACCAGAACTGGCGCGGGCCCACCCTGCCGGCCATCACCAACATCTCCGGCACGGTGACGGTCGAGTTCTGGTCGGCGATGCGTGACTTCACGCCGGGCGTCGCCGGCGAGGTGAACGTCTTCGTGCGGGCCTATGACCCGTTGCTGGGAGCCATCGGCTTCGAGATCGGGAGCGCCACCGTCTCGGCCGCCGACTGGCAGGGCGGGACGGCGGGCTGGGTCAAGCGCCTGGCCAGCATGAACGTCAGCACCACCCTGGGCAGCTGCCTGCTCGGCTGCCAGCTGGAGGTCAAGCTGACCGTGGGCGGCGGCGCCGCCGACGACATGTGGCTCGGCTACGACACGACCGTCCACCGCTCCCGGCTGCGGCTGCCGTAGGTGGACCTATGATCAGCCAGGGAGCCCCCATGGCCGGCGCCGCGCCGCGCAGCCGGCGGCGCCGGCGCAGGCGACGCCGGCTGCTGCTGCTCCTGCTGATGGCGCTCTCCGCCCTTCCCAGCGTGGTGACCAGCGTCATCTCGATCTCCCTGTTCGTGGACCGGGCGATCCTGCCCACCGATGCCTGGGCCCCCAGCCCGCTCGACATCCGCGCCGAACCCGGGATCCTGATGGAGGTGACCGGCATGCTGCCGGGCGACGAGCGCTCGGCGGAGCTCGCGCTGCGCAACCTGGGGGTGAACTCACTGCGCTACGCGATCCAGACCGACGCCACCGATCCGGATGGGCGCGGCCTGGCCTGGGCCCTGGAGGCCGTCATCCATGGGGAAGGATCTGGATGCACCGCGTTCGACGGCCCGATCTTCTACGCGGGGCCGCTGGCGGAGGCGCGGGTTGGCGACCCGGCGATCGGGATGCAGGCCGGCGATCGCACGCTCCGGCCTGCGGACGCGGACCTGCTCTGCGTCCGGGTGAGCCTGCCGCTGGGGACCGGCAACGCATTCCAGGACGCCTCCACCAGCCTCGCCTTCAGCGTGCTGGCCGAGGGGATGCGCCCATGAGACGGCTGACGGTGGTCGGGGCCGGCCGCGCGCTGCTGTCACTGGCCTTCGCCCTGCTGGCCATCACAGTGCTGGGTATCGGTGCCGCCGCCCGCCTCGCGCCGGGCATGGACCACGAGCTGTACGCCATCCGCAGTGGCTCCATGGAACCCGCCCTGCCTGTCGGTGCGCTGGTGGTCGTGGACCGCACGCGCGCCGACCAGGCCGCGGCCGGAGACGTGGTGGCCTACCGACTGCCGAACGGTGCGGTCGTGACGCACCGCGTCGTCGAGACGGTGCGCGGCGAGGCCGGAGCCTTCCTGGAGACGCGGGGCGACGCCAACCAGGTCTCGGACCCGTCGCTGGTGCCGGTCGAATCGGTGGTCGGGGTCGTCACCGTCACCCTCCCCTGGCTCGGCCTGGTGCTGGCCCTGCTGGGCATGCCCATCGGTGTGGTCACCATCCTGAGCGTGGCCGGCACGCTGCTGACCGCCATCTGGCTGCTCGAGGAGCTCGAGGCCGACGAGGAGGAGGACGAGAACCAGGATGAAGGCCGGGCGCCGGCCGGCGCCGATCACCCGGCGGCCGGCGCGGAGGTGCGCTGGTGAGCGCCACGGCGGGAACGGCGGTGGTGGCCCGGGCGACTGCGGCGCGCAGACGCGCGCGTCGCGGGGGCGTCCCGCTGGTGGTCGGTGCCGTCATCGTGGCACTGGCCACGGCCTGGGCCATCGCCTCGCTGCGCGCCCACGCCGACGAGCGGAGGGAGGCTCAGGTGCGGCTGGAGGCGCTGCAGGCAGGCGTGGCGCACCACGCCGCCCTGGTCTGGGAGGGGCTGGCCGGCGGCATGTCGGCCGGCATCCGCCAGGAGCTCGGCGCGGTGCGCGCCGGCGTGAACGACCAGATCCAGGCGCTCACCCTGGTGGACCCCGGCGGCCGCGAGCTGATGGAGCTGCTCACCGCGTACGCCGACTACGAGCTTGCTGCCGCACAGCTGGTCGGCGCCGCCCGGCCCGGGGTCACCCCGGACCGGCTCGACCTCCAGGCCGGTGCGGTGCGGGACGCGGAGGCCGCCCTGGCCGGGCGCGCCGCGGCCGTCGCCGGCACGTACCTGGCCACGGCGCGCGCCACGTCCACCGCCGCCGACCTGGGAACCACGACCACCCTCGTCTCGTCCGCCGTGCTTCTGGCGCTGCTCTTCCGCCGTTCCGAGCGCGCCAACCGGATCGCGGCCATACTGGCGCACGAGCGCCGCGTCATCCAGCGCAGCGAGCGGCGGTTCCGCGCCCTGGTCCAGCGCTCCTCGGACATGACCACCGTGCTGGACGCCGGCGGCACCGTCCGCTACCAGAGCCCATCGGGAGAACGGCTGCTGGGCGTTCCCGCCTCACAGGTGATGGGCCGCAGCTGGGCCGATCTGCTGCACCCCGACGACGGACCGGCGGCCGTCGGGCTGCTGGAGACCGCCCGCCAGGGCACGTCCCGGGCGGAGGCGATCCAGTGGCGCATCCGGCGCGGCGACGGCAGCTGGCTTGAGGTGGAGACCTTCGCCACCAACCTGCTGGAGGAGGACACCGTCCGCGGCGTGGTGCTCAACAGCCGTGACGTCACCGAGCGCAGCGAGCTGCAGCGCCGGCTCTTCCACCAGGCCTACCACGACCCGCTGACCGGCCTGCCGAACCTGGCGAGCTTCCGCGAGGCGCTGCGCGAGGCGGTGGCCCGCTCCCGGCGGCGCGGGGCGCCGGTCGCCGTGCTGCTGCTGGACCTGGACCTCTTCAAGCACGTCAACGACAGCATGGGACACGCTGCCGGCGACGAGCTGCTGATCGGGGTGGCGGAGCGGCTGCAGGCCTCACTGCGCGACGGCGACGTGGCCGCCCGGCTGGCCGGCGACGAGTTCGCCGTGGTGCTGGAGGACGCGGGCGGCCCGGAGGATGCCGCGCGCCTGGCCGAGCGCGTGGCCGATGCGCTGCGCCGCCCGTTCCAGATCCACGGCCAGCAGGTCTTCACCGCCGCCAGCATCGGCATCGTGTGCCGGGCGGAGGACGTGGACGCCGAGCAGCTGCTGCGCGACGCGGACGTGGCCATGTACCGCGCCAAGATGGACGGCCAGCGCCGCTACGCGGTCTTCGAGCCGGCCATGCACGCGGCGGCGGTCGAGCGCCTGCAGCTGGAGACGGACCTGCGCGCGGCGCTGGGGACGGAGCAGCTCGCCGTCGCATACCAGCCCATCTTCCGCCTGGCGGACGGCCTGCCGGTGGCGGTCGAGGCGCTGGCCCGCTGGAGGCACCCGACCCTGGGGCAGGTGCCGCCCACCCGCTTCATCCCCATCGCCGAGGAGACCGGCCTGATCGGGGAGGTGGGCTGGTGGGTGGTCGACACCGCGGCCCGGCAGCTGGCCGCCTGGCGCGCGGCCGACGACCGGCTGGGCGACCTGGTCATGAGCGTCAACATCTCGGCGCGCCAGTTGATGGACCCTGATCTGCCGCCGCGGCTGGCCGCCCTGGTCGAGGAGCTGGGCCTGCCGCCGGCCGCCCTGATGCTCGAGCTGACCGAGGGTGCGGCGGCGGCCCAGGCGGCGGGCATTCCCGAGCTGGCGGCCCTGCGGGCGGTGGGCCTGCGGCTGGCCATCGACGACTTCGGAACCGGCCAGTCCACGCTGGCCCGCCTGCGCCAGCTGCCGGTCGACACGGTCAAGATCGACCGCTCCTTCGTGCAGGAGCTGGAGGACGGCGCGAACGTGTCGCTGCTGCGCGCCATGGTCGAGCTGTCGCGCTCGCTGAACCTGGCCACCGTCGCGGAGGGCGTGGAGACCGACACGCAGCGGCGGCTGCTGCTCGAGATCGGCTGCGACGCGGCCCAGGGCTACCTGCTCGCCAGGCCCAGCGAGCCGCAGTCGGCGGCGGCCATGATCGGCGCCGCCCTGCGCGACCGCCGCGTCCCACGGACCGGCGTCCCGCTCCACGCCCGACCCATCCGTCCGGGGCTCGTGCGCTAGAATCGGACGCGGCCTCAGCGATCGGAACGATCCGGGGCCGTTTGAGCGCTCGAACCTCCAGAAACCTCCACGGGAGCCTCGCTCTGGACGTCACGGGAGTCCTCTTCGTCCTGCTCGCCATCGGCGTCGTGGGTGGCGGGTTGGCCGTCGTCACCCTGCGCAACATCATTCATTCGGCCATCGCCATGATGGTCTGCTTCGGCTCGCTCGCCGGGATGTACCTGCTGCTGGGAGCGGGGATCGTGGCCGCCGCCCAGGTCCTCATCTACCTGGGGGCCATCAGCGTCCTGATCCTGTTCGCAATCATGCTGACACAGGCCGGCGACGCCAACCTGCCTGCCCCCTTCCACCGCCAGGTCTGGGTCGCGGCCGTGGTGGCCCTGGCCACGGTGGGCCTCATCGGCTGGGTCGCCATCACCGCCGACTGGCCAACAGCCGCAGAGGCGGCCGCGGTGGTGCTGGACGAGCTGGCGCAGCTGCTCTTCACCGACTTCGCGCTGCCGTTCGAAGTGATCAGCCTGCTGCTGCTGGCCGCCATCATCGGTGCCATCTACCTCGCCCGCCGCCCGGAAGAGGACGAGAGGGCGAACTGATGGGGCTGGTGGGCTACCTGATCGTCTCGATCCTGCTCTTCGGCATCGGCGCCTTCGGCTTCCTGGCCCGCCGCAACGCGATCCTGATGCTGATCTCCATCGAGCTCATGCTGAACGCCGTCAACCTGAGCCTGGTCGCCTTCAACGCCCATGCGCCGGTTGCGCAGAGCACGGGCGCCATCTTCGCGCTGATGATCATGGCCGTCGCCGCGGCGGAGGCCACGGTGGGGCTGGCCCTGGTGATCGCCATCATCCGCACCCGTCAGACCCCGGAGGTCGACGAGTACTCCGACCTGCGGCAGTAGTCGAGAAGGACCGATGGACCTGCTGATCGCCCTGATCCCCGCGCTGCCGCTGGCCGGCTTCCTGTTCGCCGTGCTGGCCGGGCCGCGCCTCGACCGTGTGCCGGTCCACCATCGGGGTCACGCCGACGAGCATGCCGGGGCCGATGCCCACGCCGCCCACGCCCAGGTGGACGACTCCGCCTTCCGGCCGGTCCCGAGCGAGGAGGAGCAGGCGGCCTCCTCGCCCCACGCCGGCCACGCCGACGACCTGGCCAACTCCGCCGGGGCCGACGGCGTCATCCCGCCGGACCTGAACGACGGCGTGGGCCAGGCCGGGCACGTCACGCCCGATGGCCCGCGGCCGGTCTACCGCTCCTGGTTCGTGCCGGTCGCGCTGGTCGCGGCCTCGTGGGTCATCTCGATGGTGGTCATGGCCGACGTCGTCTTCGGCGGCAACACCCACCGCGTGACGCTCTACGAGTGGATCGGCTCCGGCGACTTCCGGATCCAGATCGCCTTCTTCGTGGACGGCCTGACGGCCATGCTGCTGCTGGTGGTCAGCACGGTGGGCCTGCTGGTCCACGTGTACTCGATCGGCTACATGAACGGCGACCGCGGGTTCTGGCGCTTCTTCGCCTACCTCAACCTGTTCATGTTCAGCATGCTGCTGCTGATCCTGGGCGACAACTTCCTGATGCTCTACGTCGGCTGGGAAGCGGTGGGCCTGTGCAGCTACGCCCTCATCGGCTTCTGGTACAAGAAGCCGTCGGCGGCGGGCGCCGCCAAGAAGGCGTTCGTCGTCAACCGGATCGGCGACTTCGGGTTCGGGCTGGGGATCATGATGATCTGGACCCTGCTCGGCACGCTCCAGTTCAGCGAGGTCTTCGCCGCCATCGGCGGGCTGGAGGAGTGGCAGGTCACCGTCATCGCCCTGCTCCTGTTCGCCGGCGCGGTCGGCAAGAGCGCCCAGTTCCCGCTCCACGTCTGGCTGCCGGACGCCATGGAGGGGCCCACCCCGGTCAGCGCCCTGATCCACGCCGCCACCATGGTCAACGCCGGCGTCTACATGGTGGCCCGCGCCAACCCGATCTTCGCCGAGAGCCCCACCGCCATGTGGGTGGTCGCCTCGATCGGCGTCTTCACCGCCATCTTCGCCGCCGCCATCGCGCTGACCCAGAACGACATCAAGAAGGTGCTGGCCTACTCCACGGTCAGCCAGCTGGCCTACATGTTCTTCGCGCTGGGCATCGGGGCGTGGGTGGCGGCCATCTTCCACCTGGTCAGCCACGGATTCTTCAAGGGGCTGCTGTTCATGGGCTCGGGGTCGGTCATCCACGGCGCCGACGGGGAGCAGGACATCCGCTTCCTGGGCGGGCTGCGGGAGCGGATGCGCTGGACCTACCTGACCATGGTGGTGGGCTCGCTGGCGCTGGCGGGGATCCCCATCTTCGCCGGCTTCTTCAGCAAGGACGAGATCCTGGCCGAGGCCTTCAATCGCGGCTACTACCTCTTCTACGCCATCGGCGTGGTGGTCGCCTTCATGACCGCCTTCTACACCTTCCGCATGATCTACCTCACCTTCCACGGCTCGTGGCGCGGCCCGGCCGAGGCCTGGCACCACGTCCACGAGTCGGCACCCACCATGGTCGCCCCGCTGCTGATCCTGGCCGTGCCCACCATCCTGGCCGGCCTGGTGCTGGGCATCCCGCCGGAGGGAGGCGCCATCCACGGCTGGCTGGAGGAGGTCTTCCACGGGGCGGAGGAGGCGGGCGCCGGCGTCCTGCCGGGCTCGATCCTGGCCGAGGCGATGGCCCACGGCGAGCACCACGGCTTCGAGCTGTTCGGCATCGGCGGCCTGCTGCTGCTCATCGGCGCCGGGGTGGGCGCGGCCGGGATCTGGATGGCCCACCGCTGGTACGTTCTCAACCCGGATGCGCCGCGGCGCTTCGTGGAGCGCATCCCGCTGGGCCTGGGGCCGGGGATGTATGCCGCCAGCGTGAACAAGTACTACGTCGACGACCTCTACCAGCTGGCCTTCGCCCGCGGCGGCGTGCTGCTCTCCAACCTGCTGTGGTGGTTCGACGCCCGCGTCATCGACGGCGCGGTGAACGGCGCCGGCTGGCTGGCGCAGCGGGTCGGAGGCGGGCTGCGCCGGGCGCAGACCGGTCAGGTCCAGAACTATGGGCTGGGGATGGCCGCCGGCATGGTGCTGGTGCTGGTCGCCTACCTGGTGATCCGGTGAGCGGCACATGACCGACCTGCCCATCCTCAGCCTGGTCGTCTTCACCCCGCTGATCGGGGTGGTGCTCCTAGTCCTGGTGCCGGGCAGCAACCATCGGCTCATCCGCTGGGTCGCGCTGCTTTCGGCGCTGGCAAGCTTCGCCTTCAGCGCGGTGCTGATCGGCTACGACCCGGCCGGCCCGGAGTTCCAGTTCCGCGAGGACCTGGCCTGGATCCCGGCCTTCGGGATGGGCTACCGGCTCGGCGTCGACGGCCTGTCGATCGTGCTGGTGCTGCTCACCACGGTCCTCTCGATCGTCGCCATCGTGTACTCGTGGGACCCGATCCAGGCGCGGGTCAAGGAGTACTACGCCACCATGCTGCTGCTGATGGTGGGCATGCTGGGCGTCTTCGTCAGCCTGGACCTGTTCCTGTTCTACGTCTTCTGGGAGATCAGCCTGATCCCGATGTACCTGGTCATCGGGATCTGGGGCGGCCCCCAGCGGATCTACGCCACCGTCAAGTTCGTGATCTACACCCTGGTCGGCTCGCTGCTGATGCTGGTCGCCATCCTGGCGGTGGCGATCGCCCACGCGGCGGGCGGGAACGAGTTCACCTTCGCCTACGAGGCCCTGCGCGGCTTTCCCTTCACGGATGGCCTCCAGGCGCTGGCTTTCATCGCCTTCTTCCTGGCCTTCGCCATCAAGGTGCCGATGTGGCCGCTCCACACCTGGCTGCCCGATGCCCACGTCGAGGCACCGACCGCCGGCTCCATCATCCTGGCCGGCGTCCTGCTGAAGCTGGGCGGCTACGGCTTCCTGCGCTTCAGCCTGCCGCTGCTGCCCGATGCGGCGGTCGAGTTCGCGCCGATCGTCATCGCCCTGGCCATCGTGGCCGTGATCTACGGCGCCCTGGTGAGCATGGTGCAGCCGGACCTCAAGAAGCTGATCGCCTACTCATCGGTCTCGCACATGGGCTTCGTGATGCTGGGCGCCTTCGTCTTCAACGAGCAGGGGCTGCAGGGAGCCGTCTTCCAGATGGTCAGCCACGGGGTGACCACCGGCGCCCTGTTCCTGCTGGTGGGCGTCATCTACGAGCGCACCCATGACCGGATGATCGCCCACATGGGCGGCCTGAACGCTCGCCTGCCGCACTACGCCGCCCTGTTCGGCCTGTTCACCTTCGCCAGCATCGGCCTGCCCGGCCTGTCCGGCTTCGTGGGCGAGTTCCTGGTGATCCTGGGGGCCTTCCAGTACAACGGCTGGGTGGCGGCGGCGACCATGGTGGTGGTCATCCTGAGCGCGGTCTACATGCTCTGGATGTTCCAGCGCGTCTTCTTCACGGTGCCGTCGGACTGGATGCGGCGCTGGTGGCCGACGCTGACCGACATGACCCGCAACGAGTGGCTGTCGCTGGCCCCCCTGATCCTGCTGGTGGTGGGCCTGGGCGTCTTCCCGGGGCCGGTGCTGACCGCCATCGAGGAGCCGATGCGCCGCATCATCGAGGCGGTCCAGGGGTCCGGCGGGCTGACCTCCCTGCGGCTGCCGTGGTAGGGATGCTGGCCGCATGACCGGAGACGCCCTCAACGACCTGTTCACCCTCCTGCCGGAGCTGATCCTGACCGTTAACGTGCTGGCGGTGATCACGGTCGACCTCTTCCTGCCGCGCGGCCTGAAGTGGGTGCTGACCCCCATCACCGTCTTCGGCCTGGCCCTGACCGGCATCGGCTGCGCGCTGGTGTGGGGCGTCAACGAGACCGTCTTCGCCGGCTTCTACGTGGTGGACGACCTCTCCGTCTTCTTCAAGGCCGCCACCCTGGTGATCGGGATCCTGTCGGCCCTGTTCGTCCCGTCCTACCTCCTGGCACGGCGCCTGCCGCTGGGCGAGTTCAATGCCATCCTGCTCTTCAGCCTGCTCGGCATGTTCGTGCTGGCCAGCAGCTCCGACCTCATCACCCTGTTCCTGGGGCTGGAGCTGATGGCCATGCCCGCCTACCTGCTCACCGGCTTCCACAAGACGGACCGCTACAGCAACGAGGGTGGGCTCAAGTACTTCCTGCTCGGCTCGTTCGCCAGCGCCATCCTGCTGTTCGGCATCAGCTGGGCCTACGGGCTGACCGGCAGCACCCGCATCGCGGAGATCGGGCCGGGGCTGCTGGGCGGCGGTGCCGCCGGCCTGGTGGCGATCGCCATGCTGACGGTGGGTGCCACCTTCAAGATCGCCGCGGTTCCCTTCCACTACTGGACGCCGGACGCATACCAGGGCGCCCCCACGCCGATCACCGGCTTCCTGTCGGTGGGGCCCAAGCTCGGCGCCTTCGCCCTGCTGGTGCGACTCTTCGTCGAGGGGCTGGGCGAGCTGCGCGCCGACTGGCTGACGATCATGGCCGTGCTGGCGGTGCTGACCATGACCGGCGGCAACGTGGTGGCCATGACCCAGACCAACGTGAAGCGGATGCTCGCCTACTCGAGCATCGCCCACACCGGCTACATCATGGCCGGGCTGGCCGCCTTCGCCGCCGCGCCCGCGGCCGCCATCCAGCAGCAGGGCATCGAGGCGGTCCTCTTCTACGTCCTGGGCTACGGCGTCATGAACATCGCGGCCTTTGCCGTGGTCGGCATGCTCCAGCGCGACCCGCGCCGCTTCGGCGGCCTGGCCTCGTTCTCCGGGCTGGCCGGCCGGTCTCCCTGGCTGGCGGCGGCCATGGCCCTGCTGCTCCTGTCGCTGACCGGCATCCCGCCCACCGTCGGCTTCTTCGCCAAGCTGTACGTCCTGCTGGCGACGGTCGACGCCGGACTGGCCTGGCTGGCGGTGCTGATCGCGCTCAACGCCGCGCTGGCCGCGTTCTACTACCTGCGCGTGATCGTCTACATGTACATGCGCGAAGCGGAGGCGGAGCCGGCGCCCATCGACCGGCACCCGTTCGGCGTGCTGGCGCTGGCCATCTCGGTGGCCGGCGTGCTGGCGCTGGGCATCTTCCCGGAGCCGATCCTGGGCTTCCTGCGGAGCTCCGCCGGCAGCATCTTCTAGCCCATGGCCACGCGGCAGCGAGGAGATCGCGCCCTGGCAGCGGCTGCCCACCGCCTGCTGGGCGACCGGCGCCTGCTGATCGTCACCAACCGCGGACCGGTCACCTTCGCGGTCGGGACCGATGGCGGCCTGCGGCCGCGCCGCGGCTCCGGCGGCCTGGTCACCGCCCTGGGGCAGGTCGGCCACTACGTGCCGGTCACCTGGGTTGCCGCCCCGATGAGCGAGGGCGATCGCCGGGCGGCGGCCGATCCGAAGCTGGTCGACCGCGCCCTGCCGGGCGAGGCGCTGCGCCTCCGCTTCGCCGCCGTGGAGCGGCCGGCCTACGAGGCGGCCTACAGCATCATCGCCAACCCGCTGCTCTGGTTCCTGCAGCACCAGATGTGGGACCTGCCCACCCGGCCGATGATCGACGCCGGCACCCTGCGCGCCTGGGAGGGCGGGTACGTGAGGGTCAACGACGCCTTCGCGGCGGCGGTCCTCAAGCACGCCGGGGCCGACCCGCAGCCCCGGATCATGCTCCACGACTACCACCTCTACCTGGCCGCCGACGCCATCCGCCGCCGGCGGCCCGGCGCCGTCCTGAGCCACTTCACCCACATCCCGTGGCCGCCCTCGTCGCTGTGGCAGACCATCGCGCCGCGCATCCGGACCGGGATCGTGGCCGGCCTGGCGGCCAACGACGTGGCCGGCTTCCAGACGGAGCGCTACGCCCACAACTTCCTGCGCAGCGCGGAGTCGTTCCTGCCCGGGGCGCGGGTCGACTACCGGGCCCGGACGGTGACCCTGGCCGACGGCCACGTGGTGCGGGTGCGCCACTACCCGATCAGCATCGACCCGGAGGCCACCCGCCGGGTCGCCACGTCGGCGCGCGCCCGGCGCCGCGCGGACCAGCTGATGGCCGGCAGCCGCGAGCAGGTCGTGGTGCGGGTGGACCGGCTGGAGCCGTCCAAGAACATCCTGCGCGGCTTCGCGGCCTTCGAGGCGCTGCTCCAGCGCAACCCCCGGATGCGCGGCCGGGTGACGTTCCTGGCCTTCCTGGTCCCGTCGCGCACCAGCCTGCGCGAGTACGGCGACTACGGCCGGCGGGTGCAGGGCGTCGTGGACCGGATCAACGCCCGCTTCGGACGTGCCGGCTACCGGCCGGTGCAGCTCTTCTACGAGAACGACTACGCCCAGGCGCTGGCCGGCCTGTCGATCGCGGACGTGGTGCTGGTGAACCCGCTGATCGACGGCATGAACCTGGTCGCCAAGGAGGCGGTGGTGGTCTCCCAGCGCGACGCGGCCATCGTCCTGTCCGAGACGGCGGGGGCCTTCGACCAGATGGCGGACGGGGTACTGCCGGTCGCCCCGGCCGACGTGGCCGGTACCGCGGACGCCCTGGCC
>JBOGSY010000037.1:0-11274 GCA_050691915.1 Candidatus Limnocylindria bacterium
CGCTCGAGGCGCTTGCCGACCGGCTGGCGACGGCCGTCGAGCGGGCACGCGCTGCCGACCCCGCGTGGCCGTGGCCCGAGACCCCGGTGACCTATGAGAACGGGATCGTGCCCGAAGCACTGATCGCCGCCGGCGTCCGACTCGAGCGGCCCGAGCTGGTCGGCCTCGGGACGTCGGTCCTCGATTGGCTGCTCGTCGCCGAGACGGGGCCTGAGGGCTTTCTCCGACCCGTCGGCAATCGCGGTTGGTGGCCGCGCGGCGGCCGTCCCGCGTCCTGGGACCAGCAGCCGATCGAGCCCGCCTTCATCGTGTTCGCCGCTGCCGCCGCGTTGGAGGCGACCGGTAATGCTCGCTGGGCGAAGGCGGCGACGCAGGCCTACCGCTGGTTCCTCGGCGCGAACGACGGCGGGGTCGCACTGGCCGACTCGGACCGCGGCGCCTGCCGCGACGGCCTCGGGGCGGGCGGTGTCAACCGGAATGAGGGCGCCGAGTCGACCCTGGTGTGGCTCCTCTCCGTCGAACGGATCAGAGAGCTCCGTCAGGGGCGGTCCGAGAACCGTCGCCGATCCGGCTTGGGGCAGGACCGGACATACGCGACGACATCGGACAGCTGCGCGGTCGCGACGGCGACGCTCGAGTCCGCGGCGCCGTAATAGACCCGCAGCTCGTCCGTCGCAGGGTCGTGGACCCAGCCGCACGGGAAGACGACACCCGCCACGTCGCCTGCCTGCTCGTACAGCTCCGCTGGCCCCATGACCCATTCATCGCTCCGATGGAGGACGATCCGTGGATCTTAAAGGTCGAGGAGGGCGAGGCCGACCCGGTAGAGGGCACCGCTCGCGCCCGACGCGGGCACGGGTCGACCGGCACGTCGCGACCCTCCTGGACGCGACGCTCATCAGCGGCGGCAACGACGAGACGGACGGCAACGTCCAGCTCGTCCGCCGCCGGGATGGCTGGTCGGTCGACGGCCACCTCGTCGAGATCCACCCGGAGATCGGCGAGGCCGATGGCGATCAGGAGCACGGAGCCGACGGCTGCCAGGCGATGGTGGCCGAGCGCCCCCAGCTCCTGGCCACCAACCTGATGGTCGCCAGCGCGATGCTCAGCTGCCTGTGGCAGCTCCTCGAGCGCGGCAGCGTCCCCTACAGCGAGGTCTACCTCGACACGGTCCAGTGCGCGATGCGCAGTCGGCGCTGGTTCCGCGTCCCGGCGGGCGCGCCGTAGGGCACGTGTGGCAAGCAGGTGCAAGCAATGGCCGGGGAGGCGCCCAGCGGCGCTCCCCGGCCCAATGAAACGAATCGAAATCGAGGATCCGGCGATGGCCGAGGTCGAGCCGAAGAACCGAACCGAACAGCTGGCCAACCCGTTTCGACCCGGAAACGGCGTCCGGCCGCCATACCTGGCCGGGCGGGACCGGCTACTGGTCGAGTTCGATGCGTTCCTCGCCGAGAGCCATCCGCCGCACCTCAACTGGACGCTGACCGGCATTCGCGGCACCGGCAAGACCGTGCTCCTCGGCGAGTTCGCCGGACGCGGCGAGCGCGCTGGCTGGCTCTGCACCGAACGGGAGGTCGGCGAGCGGCACCGCGACGAGCAGGAACTCGCGGATGCCCTCGCGGACGACTGCCAAGCACTCATCCGGCGCTGCAGTGCGCTTGCCGGAGTCGGAGATGCGATCGAGCGCGCGTGGGCGTATGTGCGTCCGCGGCGGATCTCGGTCGGCGAGGTCGGCTACGAGCCCGCCTACGGCGAAGAGAGTCCGGATGCTGCGCGGCAGATCCGAGCCGCCATCGAAGGACTCGACGGCGCGCTCGCCGAGACGGAGGCGGCAGGCGCACTTCTGCTGTTTGACGAGGCCCACCTGCTCACCGACGATCGTCGAGCCGGGCACTTCCCGCTCTCGTCGCTGTTGGCCGGTCTGGGCCATGCGCAGCGCACGTCGAGCCGGGTGCGAGTCGTCCTGTGCGGACTGCCGACGCTCAGCCTCAACCTGAAGCGCGCCCGCACCTACGCCGAGCGGATGTTCCGGCATGTCGTGATCGGCAACCTGGATCTCGAAGACGCCTGGGACGCCCTGCGCATCCCGCTCTCGCGCAGCGATCGCAGCTTCGAGCTCGCCCTGCTGGGCGAGATCGTCGAGCGCACGGCCGGTTACGCCTACTTCTTGCAGTTTTTCGCCGGCTATTTGTGCAGCCGCATCGGTCACCCGGAGGTCCGGCTGGCGGACTACCTGAAGCTCGAGCCGAGCCTCCTGCACGAGCTCGACCTGGCCTTCTTCGAGGACCGCTACCTCGTGGCCGGCACGGCCGGCCAGCGCATGCTCTCGGCGATGGCCCGATCTGGCGGGCGGGTGTCGGCAATGAGCTTACGGCGTGCCCTCGGCGACCTGCCCAACGTCGACGTCATCGTCAGGCGGCTGATCGATCGCGGCCTCGTCTACCGGCCGACGCGCGGCACGTACGACTTCGCGCTGCCGCTGTTCGGCTCCTATTTGCGCCGCCGCGCCGAACTAACACATCTAACACCGACGCGTTAGATGCCGCGCCCCGCTGATCATGGCCAAGCAGGTTCATCCCCCGCGGTTCACCGCCCGAACCGCCGCAGCCGGGTGCAGCTCACCGGCTGCCGGCCAGCTGTCGGCCTTCGAGCAGGCGGTCGCCGAGCTCATCCGAGTCGCCGAGGCCTGCCGGCTGGCGGTCGCGGACGAGCGACGCGCTAAACTGATCCCTCGGTCTGCGCCGCGGAAAGGACACGGACATGGCAAGGCGCACGACTCGTCGACGCATCGGCGTCCCCGACGCCTTTCGTCGACTGCCAATGACCGAGGAGGAACTCGCGGGGCTGCCCTCGTTCCGGGTGATCCGCGTCTCAACCGAGGCGCAGGACTATCGCGGCGGACCCGAGGGCCAGGCGCACGAGCTCGACCTCGCCGAGGAGCGCCTCGGCGCTCAGCCGACCGGGCTCGAACTTCGTGACGCGTCACCGGGCTGGGATGCGGGTCGCCTTGAGCCGGCGCTTGAGTGGGCCGCGGACGGTCAGGTCCGCGTCGGCCTCATCCCCTACTTCAGTCGCTTCATGCGCGATCCGATGCTCGCCTTCGCGTATCGCGACGCGTTCCACGCGCGCGGCTGCGTCCTCTACTTCGCCGACCGGCGGCTGTTGAGCTCCGACCCCGCCCGCCAGGGCGACTTCGGTGAGCTCGCGGTCAAGGCGCACATCGACAACCTCGATCGCGCGCAGGCCATCGCGTCGGGGATGTACGCGAAGTTCCGCACGAAGGCCGACCCCGGTGGCCAGCCTGCGCTCGGCTTTCGACGAGCCGGCTCCCCACGGCCGGTGCTCGAGCCCGACCCGGAGCACATCGGGGAGGCGGTAACCCTGTTCGAGCTGTACGCCACCGGCGACCACAGCGACGAGACGCTCGCGCTGGATGCGGCTCGCCTCGGCTACACATCGCCGATCACCCGTCGGCCGCTGAGCGCAAAGGGGATCGGTGAGCTATTGCGCAACCCGATCTACAACGGCTGGGTCGTCCGCTTCCGAGGCTTCGCCGACGAGGAGCGGGTCGAGGCACCCTGGCGGAGGCAGCGGGCCGAGCGCGAGGACGGGACAGTCGAGTGGGAGGCGAACCCGCCCGTCAGCGATGACCTATGGGAGCGAGTCCAGGAGGTCCGTCGGCGGCGTTCCTCGGTTGGCAACGGCTTCACCCCGCCCACGAACGGCACGGGCTCCGCGGTGGCCGTCCGAGCGCCCGGGGCAACCGTGGCCGCGAGGGGCGTGGTGGACCGGGCGTATGTGCCCAACCTGGTGTGCGCCGGTTGCGGGGACCCGCTCTATGGGCACGCTACGGACGGCACCCGACGGATGTTCCATCCCCGACCGCTGTGCGACGCTTGGCGCAAGGCGTCCCACGCCAGGGCGAGCTTCCACGCCGACGTCTACGAGTGGCAGATTGCGGCGCTGCTCGCCACGGCCAAGTTGGACAGCGCGGCCAAGGCCCGGATCGTGGCCGCGCTCGGACCGTCCACTCCTCAGCCCGACCTGACGGCCATTCGTCGCATCGAGCGCGAGCTGCGGGAGCTCGCCCTGCCGAACGCGTTCGGACAGCTCGCCGATGACGTCTACCTGCCACGGAGGGACGGGCTCCTCGCGCAGCTGGAGGCGGCGCGGCAACCGGCCGCGACCTCAGCCAGGGTCGACCCCGAGCGGGCGATCGCCTACCTCAATGACCTGCAGAGCCTGTGGGACGCCCCAGTTCCCGAGGACGAGGCGCACGCGTTGCTCCGGCACGAGTACGAGCGGCGCCGGGCGGACGCTACGGCGGCAGGCTTCGCGGTACTCGCCGCGCTCGGGCCCGAACTGGTACGGGCGGAACTGGCCGACGATCCACGGACCGCAGCTCCCCTGGCGCTGACGTTGGCCCCGGAGCGGGCGGAGCTGACCGGCCCACGTGCCGAGGTGTTCGACCGACTGATGAACGGTCGGCGCTCGCGTCTCGAATTCGCACAAACGTACGAAGCGCCGCTGGCGTGAACGTGAAAGTGGGACGTTTAGGTCAGATGGTCGGGGCGAGAGGACTTGAACCTCCGACCTCAGCGTCCCGAACGCTGCGCGCTAGCCACCTGCGCCACGCCCCGACCGATCCATCCGTGGGATGGGACCGAGAGTGTAGCAGCCGCCCGGACGAGGGTCCAACCCGGCGCGGCCCGCGACCGTAGACTGCGGCCCACATGCCGCGGAGCCTGCGAACCGAGCTGCTGCGACCTGAGCGACCCGAGGTCCTGCTCGCCAGCCTGACCCTGGCCGTCAAGCTGGCGGTGCTGGGGCTGGGCGCTGCCTCCTACCTGGCCTTCAGCACCGGCCGCATCGGCGACCCCCTGGACGTGCTGGCGGTCTGGAACCGGTGGGACGCGCCGCACTACCTGGACCTGGTCGTCTTCGGCTACCGCGATGGCAACAGCTGTGGCCTGATGGGCCCCAACGGTTATCGGTCCGTGTTCCCCTGCGACCTGGCCCTGTACATCGTGTTCTACCCGCTCTTCCCGTGGCTGGCCACCGCCGTCAACGCGGTCGTCGACCAGCCGCTGGTCAGCGCCTTCGTGGTGTCCAGCGCCGCATCGGTCGTGGTCGCGCCGCTGCTCTACCGCCTGGTGCGCCTGGACGAAGGGCCGGCGGTCGCGCTGCGGGCCGCCTGGTTCCTGCTGATCTTCCCGACCGCCTACTTCCTGCACATCGGCTACACCGAGGCGCTCTTCATGGCCCTGGTGCTCGGCTCGTTCCTGGCCGCGCGGACCGACCGCTGGTGGCTGGCCGGCCTGCTGGGCGGCCTGGCGGCCCTCACCCGGGTGAACGGCCTGATTCTGGTCCCCGCCCTCCTGGCGGAGGCCGCCACCCGCTGGTACGAGCAGCCGCCGGGGCAGCGGCGCCTGCGAGCCGCCTGGCTGGGCATCGGCCTGGTGCTGCTCGGGCCGGCGGCCTACCTTGCCCTCAACCAGGTCGTCTATGGCGATCCATTCACATTCCTGGAAGTGCAGCGCGACCACTGGCACAAGTCGCTCCAGGCGCCGTGGGTGGGGATCGGCTCGGCCTTCCTCTGGTTCCGGGACGGCACGCCCGACCAGGCGCTGATGTACGGCGGGTTCGAGCTGGGGTTCACGGCCATCGGCCTGGCGGCGACCATCTTCGCCGCCCTACGCTTCCGGCCGTCGTGGTTCGCCTGGATGGCCGGCAACTGGATCCTGTTCGTGTCGACCGCGTTCCTGGTCTCGGTGCCGCGCTACACCCTGACCATGTTCCCCGTGTTCGTCGCCATGGCCATCGGCACCCGCGGCAGCCGGGCCCTGGTGGCGGTGTCGGCCGTCTCGCTGGCCGGCTTCGTGTACCTGGTCGCCCGGTTCGCCAGCGGCTCGTGGGCCTTCTGATGAGACCGATGCGCCGGCTCCTGCCCTGCGCCCTGCTGCTTGCCCTGGCCGGCTGCGCCGGCGGGCTGACCCTGGCCGATGGCTCCGGCGCGCGCCTGTGGGGCGATGGGCCCTACGGGCTGGTGCTGGTCCATGACCGGGGCCGCGACGCGGCTTCCTGGGACCAGGCTGCGCGCGCCTTCGCCGACGAGGGCATGACCGTGCTGGCCGTGGAGGATGCCACCGGCGACGCGGTGGTGGCCGCCATCAGCCACCTCCAGGACGGGGGCCTGGAGCGCGTTGCGCTGCTCGGTGCGGGAGAGGGGGCGACGGTGGCGATGGACGTGGGCCGCGAGCGACCGGAGCTGGTTGACCAGCTGATCGCGCTGTCCGCCGCCGGTGATGCTGCCGGCCTGGGCGCATTCCCAAAGCTCTTCGTGGCATCCGCCGGAGAGGCCGCGGCGAGCGACGCCGAGCGACTGGCGGCCGAGGCGCCGGGCGACTGGAACGCGCTCTACCTCGCCCCCGGCACGGCCAGCGGCCAGGAGATCCTGTTGGGGGAGGGAGGGCCGGCGACCCTGGACGCCATCCTGCGCCGCCTGGACGAGCGGCGCTGACGGGGTGCATGGCGCGGTGGGTTCCGCGGGCAACGAAATGTCCCGAAGGAACCGCGGCGACCGTTGATGTGATCTCCAGTCGGCCAACTGCCCCTTCGGGACGGGAGAAGCATGGCAGCCGGGACGGCGCCGGCGCAAGGGGAGTTGTCCACGACTTGAACGGCCCGGGCCCAAGTTATCCACAGTCCATCCCCTGCCCTGGCGGCCGTAACGCGTCGCGTAGGAGACTGTACCCATGATCCTGCCCCGCTCGCTCCCCGCTCGCTTCCCGCGCAGCGCGGTGGCGCTGGCCATCGCCGGCCTGGCGCTGGCCGCCTGCACCGCCCCCGGCGGGTCGCCGTCCGCCCAGCCCTCGACAACGGCGGCGTCGGATCCGGGCATGGCATCCGAGAGCGAGGCCGCCAGCGCGTCGCCGCAGCCGTCGGAGGCGGCCGCCCCGGCGACCGTGACGCTGGTCGCGACCGACCTGGGTGAGCTCCTGGCCGACGGGACGGGCGCCACCCTCTACCTGTTCACCAGCGACTCCGCCGGCACCAGCACCTGCTACGACGACTGCGCGGCGAGCTGGCCGCCGCTGACCGTGGAAGCGGGCGAGGAGCCGGCCGCGGCCGAGGGTGTCAGCGCCCAGCTCGGCACCACCGAGCGCACGGATGGTGCCGTGCAGGTCACCGTCAACGGCATGCCGGCCTACCGCTACGCCGGTGACGCGGCTCCCGGCGAGGTCAACGGCCAGGGGGTCGGCGGCGCCTGGTTCGGGATGGGGCCTGACGGCGGGATGGTGGACGGCTCCTCATCCGCCGAAGGTGACTACTACGACGGCTACTGAGCGGCGCTGACCGTGCTGGCGCGTGGCCCGGGCACGATGCCCCGAACGGTCGCGGCGCCGATGGCCATGGCCTGCAGGCCGGGCAGGCCCTCGACCGCCTGCGGCGTGGGCAGGTCCAGGCTGGCGGCCAGGTGGCCATCCGGGCGGATCAGCCAGGCGCGGGGCCCGCTGGCGGTATAGATCCGCACAAGGTCGCCGGCGACGTCCTCCAGCACCGTCACACCGTGCAGCCGGCGCCCAGGCCCCACCACCGCCACCCCGCAGGGCGCGGGCCAGGCGAGACCGGCGGCACGGACGGCCACGCGGGCGGCCAGCTCGTCCCGGTCCTCGAAGACGAGGAGCGCCACGAATTCGTGCCCGAACAGCTCGCGCAGGCGGGCCACCTGCCCGTCGCCGTCCACCACCCGGCAGGCGGCGTCCGGTGCGACCGCGCCGTGGGCCGGGCGCTGCGGCTCGGCCGGGCCGGCCTGGATGATGGGCGAGCCGGCGTAGGCATAGGGCTGTGCCAGCCGGCCGGAGTTCACCCGCCGCCGGAGGGCCGGGAAGCGCAGGCTGCCGCGCAGGACCAGGTCACGGGCCAGCCGGCGCAGCGGGCCGTGCGGCACCATGAAGCGCATGGTGGCGTCGGTGACGGCCAGGTTCTCGCGCGCCGCGGCCCGGCGCTCGGCGTCGTAGCTCTCCAGCAGCCGATCGGGGGCATGGCCCGCCAGGACCAGGGCCAGCTTCCACCCCAGGTTCTCCGCGTCGGCCACGCCGGAGTTGAGGCCGCGCGCGCCGAACGGGCTCATCAGGTGCGCCGCGTCCCCGGCCAGCATGACGCGCCCCACCCGGAACCGCGGCGCCAGGCGCTGGTGGAAGCGATAGGCCGTGACCCAGGCCAGCTCGTACTCGGTCGCCTCGCCGATCACCTGGCGGATGCGCCGGTCGAGCGCGCCGGAGCGCTGCTCGGCGTCGACATCGGTCTCCGGGGGAACCTGCCAGTCGATGCGCCAGGTCGCGTCCGGCTGGGGATGGACCAGGACCTGGCGGCCGGGATTCCAGGGCGGGTCGAAGTGGAACCGCCGCTCCCGGGGAAACGGCAGGCGAGCGCGCACGTCGCAGATCAGGAACAGGTCGGCGTGACTGTGACCGGGGAAGCCCATCCCCAACAGATGCCGGACGGTGGAGTGTGCGCCATCGGCCCCGACCAGGTGCTCCACCCGCAGCCTTCGGCTGCCCTCGGCCGTCTGGCAGGTGAGGGTGACCCCATCGCCATCCTGCGCGATGCCGGTCAGGCGGTGGTCCCAGCGCAGGTCAAGCCGCTGAAGGTGGGCGAGACCGCCGAGCAGCAGCTGCTCGACCTCGGTCTGGCTGATGTTGACGAAGGCCGGAAAGTGGTCGCCGGCGCGCCCCGGCAGGCGGACGCTGAACAGCTCGCGGCCGCGGAAGTAGGTGCGGCCCACGTCCCACTCCACGCCGCGCTCGGCCACCTGCTGGCCGACGCCGAGGCGGGCCCAGATCTCCAGGGTCTCGCGCTGCATGCAGAGCGCCCGGGAGCCCTGGCCGGCATGGCGGGAAGCCTGCTCCAGCAGCACGGTCCGCACGCCGTGCTGGGCCAACCGCCCGGCCAGGGTCAGACCCACCGGCCCAGCGCCGATGACGGCGACCTGGGCATCCAGGGTACGGGCACTCCCCGCGGGCATGGCTCGATGATAGGACACCCTAAGCCGGCCATAAGGTCGGTCCCGGATGGTGGCTGCATGAATCGACGACATCTTGCGCTTGCCGCCCTGGCCGGCCTCGTCCTGAGCGCCTGCACCGCGGCGGGTGGGCCGGGGCCGAGCGACCCAGCCGCCTCCAGCCAGACCGCCGGCGCCGCGACCTCGTCCGCGACGCCGGTGGACGAACCGCTTGCCAGCCTCGATCTGCCGGAGCTGGAGACCGACTTCCCGCCGGCCTGCGACATCGTGACGGCCGATGAGCTCGCCACCATCGTGGGCAACCCCCTGGCCGGCGGCACGGGCTTCACGGCGTTGATTTGTGACTGGTCCAGCCAGGCCGAGGACACCAGCGTGTCCCTGCTTCTCCAGCCGCTCCCGCCCGAGTTTTGCGAGGACGGGCTGCCGGACGGAGAGGCCACCGACCGGTTCGGTGGGGCCGGCTCGATCGGCTACAGCGATAGCCTCAACATCCCCGGTGCACAGGTCGGCGTGTGTGTCGATGCCGGACTGGTGCTGGTCACGGTCACCGGTGGCTACGGCGCAGCCTCGGACGAGGACCGCTACGCCGATGAGGCGGTGCAGGTGACCGACCTGGTCCTCGCCCGCCTCTAGGCCGGCGGACCTCTAGACCGTCAGCGCGTCCCAGACTTGGCGGTCACGCTCGACCGTCCAGATCCGTGGATGCTCGATGCCGTCGAGCTCGTCCCAGGCCCGCTGCACGTTGAACGGCATCGTGTGCTCGAAGATCGGGTACGAGCCGTAGCGGGGAGCCAGCGCGGCGTGGGTCTGGCGGTACGCGTCGCGGGGCGTTCCACCGGCCTCGCGCACCTGGCGGGTCCCCTCCAGGACGGCCGACAGGAAGGCCCTCGTGTCCTGGATCGCCTGGCCGACGGCCACTCCCCGCACGACGGGGCCGCGGCCGCCGACGAGCTGCTGCGCGCCCAGCTCGGCCACGCGGTCGAGCGTCGCTCCCCGCCACTCCCCGATGTGGCCGTCTCCCATGTACGGCGCTGCCATGGCCTCCACCAGGTCCCCGGCGAAGCAGATGCGCTCCTCCGGCAGCCAGACCACCAGGTCGCCGGCGGTGTGCCCGCGACCCAGGAAGCTCAGCTCAACGCGACGATTGCCCAGGTCCAGCTCCAGCACGCCGTCAAAGGTCATCGTCGGACGTGTCAGGCCTGGGATCGACTCGGCTCCGGCAAAGAGCCTTGGCATGCGGGCCTGCTCGCTGGCCCAGTCCTGCTCCCCGCGCTCCTCGATCAGATCGGCTGTGGCCCGGGTGGCGATGATTCGCCGCGCGTGGAAGGCACTGGCTCCCAGGACCCGCACCGCATGGTAGTGGGTGAGCACCAGGTCACCGAAGGGCAGGCCGCTCAGCGTGCGGACCACCCGGATCCAGCGCTCGGCCATGACCGGCGTGGCCCGGGCCTCGATGGCCAGGATGGCATCGGTCCCGATCACGCAGCCGACGTTCGGGTCACCCTGCGCCGTGTAGGCGTACACGCCCGGCGCCAGCTCCTCGAGCGTGGCCTCCTTGTCCGCAAGGTCGGCGGAGGACGCGAAGGGCTTTGCCGGCATGGCCCGATGATAGGCCTCCGGGACCGTTCGATAAGCCGGTGGTCATCAGCCGATATGGACCCTAGGCGCACAATCACCCACATGTCCCGCCCGCGAACGCCCCACGAGACCAACGTGACGCTGCGCATCGACGCCGATACCCTGACCGGGCACGGACCCGGGCCATGTTCGCGCGGACGTCGGTCAACGAGCTGATCCGCCGTTTCCTGGTCCAGTACGCAGCCGTCCCGCAACGCTTTCGCGACGGTGAGCCACCACCCTGGACCGGCGCGCGGAATGCCGCGGAGGGATTCGCGGAGGTGATCCAGCCGGAAGAGGCCGCTTCGCAGGCCATGCAGCGCGGACCACGCTTCTGACCGTGCCGCCGTGCCGCCGTGCAGCCGTGCGGCCGCACGGGCGGACTGGGCCTTAAGGACACCCGAATCGGCCTGTCTACCTTGCGCCAGCATGGAGACGTTTGTCGTCCGGGTGTTCACCCCGGCTGTGCCCGAGCCGTCCATGAGGGAGGGAGTCCTGAGCGGGGTGGTGGAGCACGTTGCGAGCGGCGGACGCATGGCGTTCAGCGATTCCGCCCAGCTCATCGCGTTCTTGACCGACCGTGCCCACCCCATGGCACAGCAGGTCAACCCGGGCGGTGGGGACCGCCCGGC